>JAIOAS010000215.1 GCA_019873725.1 Chloroflexota bacterium
TCCGCCCAGATAGCGCCGGTAAAACGCCTCCGACGGTTGTTCAACATCCAATGTTCCGGTTGTCAGATCGACTTTTAGAATTTTTCCCGTGTAACCATTCATCTCCGTCATTCCTCCTTACCTGACGATAAAACCAGGGAAATGATTGTAGCGCAAATTGACAATTTGCGCTATAAACAATCAACCAAGCAGCGTCCCTCCCTCATCGGATTGGCCGTGCTTTTTACTCCAATCAATATCATCCATACTGTGCGTTTTGCGCCATTCGGCGAAGTCGGCCTCAATTTCATCCGTCCACTTGGTATCCATCTGACTGGAATTGTAAATGCCCTCACGCAGTCGCTGGTGGCTGAACGCCTCGCGCAAGTGTGTACGTTCGGAATGCTCGACAACCTCTTCGGCCAAGTGCGGCGGGATGAAGAGGATACCCGTCATCGTGCCCAGGACGACGTCGCCGGGCATACAGGTCGCTGCGCCGACACGACAGGGAACGTTCATCCCCACCAATGTGACATTGCGGATCGGCGTGGGATCGAAGCCCTTGCAGAACGTGGAAAAATTGGGGATCTCGACAATCTGCTGCGCGTCGCGGATGCCACCGTAGATGACCTGCCCGCGTTTAGTGCGCGTAGCGATGGCCGTCGAGAGATTCGCGCCGGAGTACGTGCCTTCGTAGACCTTGCCAAACAGGTCAATCACGATCACGTCGTCTTCCACCAGGGTTTCGATGACCCAGGAATTCATCGCGCCGATGCGGCCTTCGACCGCATGGCCGTAGTCCATCAAATAGTCGTGCAGGTCGGGACGGTGCGGGACGAAGACGCCCGTGACGGCGCGGCCCACGAGCACGATCTCCGGGTGCAGTTGCGTCCAGTTGCCCTCGAACTGGAAATGATAACCGTGCTGCCAGAGCACCGACCAGGCCTCTTCGGTCACAACGCGCTGCATCCGCCGCAAAATGTCATCCGGCACACGCGGGCGGCCATCGGGGAAGCGCTCGCCCGTCCACAGCGGCGTCAGTTGAATAATGTCTTCACGGTTGTTGAATTTCATATTGGATTCTCCTCACTGGGTTGTACATATTGACACTATATCATACCGTGTTACAATTTTTATAGAAGCGGCATCGTAAAACCTGGAGACCCTGGACACTCGGAGAGTGTACCTAGCTGACGCTGAAATGCGTCAGGACAGACTGAAATCAGGGACCAGGGTGAGCCGCTTTTTCGTTTATTGGATATGCGATGACTTCCTCAGCAATGACTTTGTCAGCGATAAGTCGGTAGAAACAATCATCCCCCTCAGAAAATGGCTACCTGAGAAAGGCGCTACATCGCCCGATTCATCCAAAAAGACGTATTGCACATCCTCACCCTGTTAGCCCTTCCCCGTCGCCCCAAAAACGTCGAGGTAGTGGCCGCAACGTTCGATGAACGAGTCCACGGCGACTTTTCCAAAAGCAAAGTAGTGCATATTGTCTTCGGCGCGGGCGGCCTCGGTGAGACGGCGGGCGGTGGTGACGAAGAGATCGGTCGCCACGTTGACCTTCGAGATACCGGCCGCAATGGCGTCGCGGAACTGCTGGTCCGAGCAGCCGGAGCCGCCGTGCAGCGAGAGGGGAATGTCCACCCGCGAGCGGATTTCGCGCAGCAAGTCCAGGTCGAGCTGCGGCTCGCCGGCATACAGGCCGTGCGCCGTACCGATGGCAACCGCCAGGATGTCCACACCGGTCTCCGCCACAAATCGCTCCACGTCATCGGGGTTGGTGAAGCCCTTGCGCTGCGCGCCGAATTCCTGGTACTCGCTGCCGGAACCGACGTGGCCCAATTCGGCTTCGACGGCCAACCCCAGCGCGTGCGCCGCGCGCACGACGAGGCGCGTGTTGGCGACATTCTCCTCGAACGGCAGCTTGGAGCCGTCGTACATCACGTCGGTGAAACCCAGCGAAATGGCCTTCATACAGTGCTCGAAGCTGCCGCCGTGGTCCAACATCAACGATACCGGCACGCTTGCCGCTTCGGCACGCGCGCGGATGTAAGCTGCCATCGCAGGTCCATTGGGGCGTTCAAGCGCGCCGGCGTAGATGGCGACCATCGCCGGCGCCTTCTTTTCCTCCAAAACGGTGAACATACCATCAATGCTATACGAATCTGCCGTATCAAAAAGGGGCAGTGCATAGTGACCCTGCTGTGCCCGTTTGAGCGCGGGAAGAATAGAAACAAGAGGCATAAAATTGTAATCTCCTTTGTGAATTGGGTTGTGTGCTATTCTATAGCGACTCCGCGTTCGTGCAAGAACGCCATCACCGCGTCGAAACATGGGATTCCAGCGCGCCCGCCAAGGTGCATACATTTGAGCGCCGACACCGCTGTCGAAAAAAGCGCGATCTGCCGCAATGACCATCCGTGCAACAAACCGACGATATACGCGCCGTGGAACACATCGCCGGCGCCCGTCGTATCCATGACATCTACAAGAAAAGCCGGTGTGTGGAACTGTTCCTGCGCTGTGATTGTGTAGCTACCGTTGACGCCCTCCGTCTGCACGAAGATGCGCGGCCCCATCGCCAAAATGGCCGCGCCGGCTTCCCAGATGTCATCCAGGCCGGTCAAGTGGCGCGCGAAGCCGGAACCGCTAATGAGCACATCCACATACGGGATCAACCGGCGCAGGTGCTCGCGCACCGGGCCATCGGTCTTGTGACCGTCCATCACGACCGTCTTGCCCGCGGCCCGCATCCACTGTGCGGCTTGAATCGCCGCCGCGTTGTGAAAGCCGTCCAGGTGCAGGTATTCCGCCGAGGTCATATAGTCGCGGTCCAATTCTTCCGGGCGGATCTGCCCTTCACCCCACCGTTGCACGCTTGAAAAGATGCGCTCGCCGGTTTCGGCGTGGATATTGACGACAACGACCTGATCTTCGGGGGCGTCGCGGTAGACCATGCGGCTCAAGTCAATGCCGCACTCGCGCATCGAGCGCAGCTTGAACTCGGCAGCCGCGTCGTTGCCCGCCGTGCCGATAAAGCCTACGCGCGCCCCCAATCTGGCCGCAGCCACCATCGCCGTGCCCACCGGCCCACCGCCGTCAAAACCAAAGGCGTTAATCCGCGTGCCGCCCGCCCACGTCGGCAAATCCTTGCAGCGGATCAATACATCCAATGTACACATCCCCAAGCCGATAATCTGTAATCCGTCCCCCATCGTCCTCTCCCCTTAAAAGCTTTATCGGCTATCAGCTTTCAGTGATCAGCAAACTGACAGCGAAATGCTCTCCCTGCAGAATGAAGAATTGCAGAAATGCCATGATTATAGGTGATTTTCACGCTTTGACCTCTTTGCAACACTGCGTTATACTAGAGGTAACCAACAACGCAGAAAAACTAAGCGGCATACGCTTCGTGTGCGCGCGTCATTCATACTCATATTATACCCAATAAGGGAAGTTGGTTAAAATGGAACAGGGATATTTTTACCACTATCGGCTGGGAATGCAAAAGCTCGTCAGCACATTGGGCCGGGACCATCCGCGGATTTACGAAGCGCGCATCCTGCAACACCGCCTCAACGAAAACCTGGCACAAACGCTGGAGCATGGCTCGACGCCGTCCCTCGAGGAGAGCCGCGCGCGCATCCTGGAAAGTTGCGAGCGCCTCAGCCGTCTCTCGACCGGCGCCTCTTTCCACGATCTGTGCGGGCTGCCGGGAACGTCAACCTCGCGGGTCACGGCGAAGGATAAGCAACAGCTCTTGGACGCGTACTTCACGCGGATGAGCGATCTGTTGGTCTACCAGGGATTGCGCAACGCCCATGCCGCCAGCGAAGTGCGCGGTATCGCGCGTGAGCAGACGTTGGCAGTGCTGCACGGCCTCGGCGACGACGGTGCGAGCAAAGGGCAGGTGCTGCAATTCCTGTACGAGTCAGGTCTCATCACGCAAGGGCCGGCGGTCTTTTTTATGGCCGATGCGAATCTGCGGGATGTGTGGTTGAACGGCGCATTCCTGGTCGAGGCACATCTGGCAGGCACGCATATGGAAGGCGCACACCTGGAACACGCGCACCTGGAATGGGCACACCTGGGCGAAGCGCAACTCAACGAAGCTCACATGAGAAAAGTGTTCCTGGTCGCCGCGCACCTGGCCCGCGCCAACCTGCTCAAAGCCGATTTACGTGAAGCGCACCTGGTCGGCGCAAAACTGGCCGGGGCCAACCTCAAGGAAGCCAATCTCACCAATGCCCATCTGGAGTGGGCTTTTATGGGCACGACCAACCTGTTGGGGGCGTGCCTGAAGGGGGCGCAGATGGTCGGCACCGAACTGCGCGGCGCGAACCTGGCTTACACCGACCTCTGCGGCGCCAATTTGCAAGATACCAGCCTCACATGGAGTCGTCTGCGCGGCGCGACGTACAACGAAGAAACACTCTGGCCGGAAGGCTTTGATCCCGTTTCAGCCGGCGCCGTGCTGAAAGAATGTCCAGAGTAAATGACGCTATAGATTCCGCACGAGTCGTGTCAGCAAGCATCAACGTAACTGAAAAGCGCTTTGAACAACTGCTTGAGCGAATTCTCCTGGAAGCCAAGGCGCTCTGCAATGCCGACGGGGGGACACTCTATCTGCACACAGACGACGAACATTTACAGTTCGTCATTATGCACAACGACTCCCTGCACATCACCCTCAGCGGCGCGTGCGGTGAGCCGGTCCCCTTTGCACCGCTCTCACTATACGATCCCGTCACGGGCGAACCCAACCATCACAATGTCGCCGTCTATGCCGCACTCACGCGGCAGACAGTCAATATCCCGGATGCCTATCACGCCGAGGGGTTTGATTTCTCCGGCACCAAAGCCTTCGACCGGCAAACCGGCTATCGCTCGCAATCGTTCTTGACCGTGCCACTGCAAAGTGAGCACGCGGAGTTACTGGGCGTGCTGCAACTCATCAACGCGCGCACGCCAGGCACCAATACCGTCATCGCATTCAGCGCCGAACTCCAGAAGATCGTCGAATCGCTCTCCAAACTGGCGGCGCTGGCGTTAGCTGCCTACATCCGCGAGCAAAAGCTGCGCGCCGAGATCCGGGAATTGCGCATCGCCGTGGACCAGGAGAGAAAGGAACGCCAGGTCATGCAAATCACCGAGTCGGAATACTTCCAGAAACTGCAAAGCGAGGCCCGCAGACTCCGCGAGCGCGCCGCCAGGTAGCGCCTGGCCTTTGCAACCAACTTCGTTCTTCAGCCGATTCACGTGGATTGAGCAAATTCTCGACCTTTCAATGGACAAAATCTGCTTCATCTGCTCAACCTGTTGACAAAGCTCAAGGAGGTGCTATGAAAACCACAGAACCATCGATGGAAACGTATCGCAAGTTCCTCAAAAGCGACCAGTGGGACAGGTTCGGCGAGATGCAGACCGACCAGCAGAAACGGCTGCCCGCGCCGCCGCTGCAAAAACCGTATCCAGAGGACGCGCCGTTACTCGACCTGGTTGCGCCGGGTGACTTGACCGTCGGGACCATGCCACTGATCAACGCGATTAACAGGCGTCAAAGCCATCGCCGATTTACCGACGCGGCGCTCACACTGGAAGAGCTATCGTTTCTGCTGTGGGCCACGCAGGGCGTCCACGAAGTTTGGCGCGGCGGGATTGCTGTGCGGCGAGTGGTGCCCTCGGCGGGCGCGCGCCATCCGTTCGAGACGTACTTGCTCATCAACCGGGTGGAAGGCGTGGAACCGGGACTGTATCGCTATCTCTCGCTGGATCACAAGCTATGCTTCCTGCGCACAGACCCGGCGCTGCCGGATAAGGTCGGGACGGCGTGCAACGGGCAAAGTTTCATCGGGACAGGCGCGGTGGTGTTCATGTGGACGGTGATCCCGTACCGCACGGAATGGCGCTACAGTTTCATTTCGCCTAAGATCATTGCCTTGGATGCGGGCCACGTCTGCCAGAACCTTTACCTGGCCTGCGAGGCCATCGGCGCGGGGACGTGCGCGATTGGCGCGTACAATCAGAGGGCGTTGGATGAGGTGCTCGGCGTGGACGGTGAAGAAGAATTCGCCATCTACGTCGCGCCGGTGGGGAAAGTGTAGCCGAAAATTGTACACGGATATCACGGATGCTACGGATTTTTCTTAAAACCATCCGTGGAATCCAGGTTCATCCGAGTACCAATATCATTGCCGGCGGCGTGGACGGCGGCGTTTGCGCCTTGATTTTTCGCCAGAACCGGATGCCGGCGTTTCCGTAGATTCCGGCTCTTCGGTAGGCTGCAGGACCGGCGCGTGAAGCATCTGCTGGTAGTAGTCATCCAGCAGCATTGTGATGACCTCCAACCCATCTTCGTCCTCGGCGAGGCTGCGCGCCAGCGGGATAAAGCGCCGGCTGCGCTCGGTCTTGAGTTTGTCGCGGTCACGCAGACGGGCTTCGAGCAGCGCCGTTAACCGCTCGGTCACCACTTCAGCCACATCCGCGTCGGTGGGCATCTCGCGCTCTTCCATATCAATGCTGTAGTACTGCATAATGCGTTTCAGCATCAGCCGTTCGGTCAGCCCCACCAGCGAAATGGCGACACCGGCTGCACCCGCGCGTCCGGTCCGCCCGGCGCGGTGGATGTAGCTCTCGACGTCTTCCGGCAACTCGTATTGAATCACGTGCGAGAGTTCAGGGATATCGAGGCCGCGTGCCGCCACGTCGGTCGCCACCAGAAAGCGCAGGCTGCCCTCGCGCACGCGCTTCAACACCCGCTCGCGGTCCCTCTGCGAAAGGTCAGAGCTGATCTCATCGGCGTCGTAGCCAAAGCGCTGCAACACCACCGTCACGTAATGCACGCGCATCTTGGTGTTGCAGAAGATGATGGCCGAGGCAGGATTCTCGATCTCGATCAGGCGCACCAGACCGCGATCCTTCTCCATATCGGGCAGCGTGTAATAAACGTGCGCCGTCTCGGTAACGTGAACGTGATCACTGCTCAGCGACAAAAATTCCGGCTCGCGGATGAACTGGCGCGCCGTGCGCAACACCGAAGGGGGAAAGGTCGCCGAAAACATACAGGTGTGGACGTCACGCTCTGGCAGGTAACGCTGCACCTCGCGCATGTCGGGATAGAACCCCATCGACAACATACGATCCGCTTCATCGAAAATGAGCATCTCCAGATGCTCCAGCGTGAACGTGCGCCGCAGCAAGTGATCGAGGACTCGCCCCGGCGTGCCCACCACGATATGTGCGCCCTTGCGCAGCGCCTCGATCTGCGGGCCATACCGGACGCCGCCATAAACCGCCACGGTGCGGAAACCGGCGGGGCCGCACAGCAGCTCCGCGTCCTGCATCACCTGGCGGGCCAGCTCGCGCGTCGGCGTGAGGATGAGCGCCTGGCACCGGTCGCGCGCCGGGTCGAGGCGTTCGAGCATCGGCAGCAGATACGCGCCGGTCTTGCCACTGCCCGTGCGCGCCTGGATCATCATCCCCCGCCCGGCGAGCAGGTAGGGAATGGCGCGCGCCTGCACCGGCATCAGCGTCGTCCATCCCGCGCGGGCTGCCGCTGCGCGCAGCGGCTCGGAGAGTTGGTCGAGGGAAACGTCGGCCAATGTATTTTGCGGTCCGTCGGTTATGGGCGTTATTGTCGTGTTCATAAGGTAAGTATACCACAGAATCGCGTCCCTCGATTTGCTGGTTTTCCGGCGGTCCCTATAATGAAGATATAAACGCAATGCACATTGCTATGCTATAATTGAAGGTAACCCGGCGATCAGAAAAGCCTGGCTATTGGAGGCACAATATGTCATTAGCTGATGTCATTCATCGACAAGTGATAAATTTATCGCCGCCCCGGCAAGCGGCAGTACTAGACTATGTCCTTTCATTAAATACCCGTGCCAATGATGAAGATTCATCAGAAGTTCTGGACATACGCCGCCGTCGCCTGGCTCACGCACTCGAGAAGCTCCGACGTTTAGGCACTTTCTCCGATATCGTCGATCCCATTGCCTGGCAACGCACCCAACGCCAGGATCGTCTGCTGCCTGGGCGCGAGATCTGATTATGCTGGCGGATAGCAATGTACTCATATATGCGATACGCAACACAGCTCTTGCTGATTGGCTCATTGCCGAAATGCCGGCAGTATCTGCTATCAGTATGGTAGAGACATTGGGATATCATCGCATCAAGCCAGAAGAAAAGGAACTGCTTGAGGAAATCTTCGAAACACTGACCGTACTTTACCCCACCCCACATACCTTCCAGCTTGCCATTACCCTACGGCAGCAACGCAAGATGTCATTAGGAGATGCACTGATCGCAGCAACCGCATTGGAATACGACCTGACTCTAGCAACTCACAATACGGCAGATTTCGCCGATATTGCCGATCTACAATTGTTTGACCCACTGGAAACGTAATCAATCGCGCCGTTCAGCCATAAGTACGACGCACCGAATTGTGTTCTTAAGCAGCTTTTGCATCATCCAAACGCCGAATCGCCGGTGACAGCCACCCCAACAGCCCGGTCAACGCACCGCCCAGCCTGGTACAGAGAAACATCGCGGCCATCCCTGCGCCCGGCCCTGTCCCCACCAGCCAGCCCAGTGAACCCACCAGCGCGCCACCCACCTGCATCGCCGGCTCGAACACCCGGTCGGCCAGGAATCCCGCAGCCAGATAGCCGAACGGCTGTGCCATCACCTGCACCATCTCGCGGGTGGAGAAAACGCAACCCTGGACGTTACGGGGTGCATTTCAATTCGGGGGCAAAAGCCAGATAAGCGTTTGATTTAACCGCAGAGTTCGCTGAGAGCGCGGAGAAATTTCCGGTAACTCTGCGGACACTGCGTGCTCTGCGGTGCAATTTAAGAAAAGTCGCCCCCATTCTGAAATGCACCCGACGTTACGAATTATCTTGACATCCTATAATTTCCATGCTACACTGGTTTTAACTTGATTTTTAACTTGATTTTTACATCATCTTGTGCTCTCTCGATTCTGGCGGCTTGCCTGACAGACGGCAAAAAAAGAACACATTCTGCGTTAAGAAAGTTCATGGAGAGTCAGAATAAAATGGT
>JAIOAS010000216.1 GCA_019873725.1 Chloroflexota bacterium
TAGGTTTCCAGCGTCATATTCGGCGCCATCGAAAAGAGTTCCAGGTTCTCCAACGGGGCGAGGTCGCGCTGGTGGATGACGGTCGTCCCCTTCGACTGGATGCCAATCGCCACACCGGAGCCGCTGAGCTGGGCGCCCGCATGCCCGATGAAGGCGCAATCCGACGTATGGTGAACCCGCACAATCCGCGCAGGCACGCCCTCCTCCGCAATACCTTCGAGCATCGCCCCCAACACGTCCCGCAACGCCAATCCGCTGATCGCCTCCTGAATCGCCACCCCAAACGCCGGACCCACAGCGATGACGACTTCGGTTTCCGTGCCGGTCTCCGCCGGACCAATTGCCTCGAGCCAACCCGATTTTAGATTTTGGATTTTGGATTTTGGATCCGCTGATTCGCTGATTCGCCATGCGCCATTCGCCATTCGCCATTCTCTTGGGTCCCATGCCTGCGGAATGTTCTGCAATCGCGCCCAGCGTTCGCCTTCCACACGGTAGCCGGTGCCGGGGCCGGCGTAATCGTTGGGATCGGTGAGCGCACTGAACACGTGAAACCCTTCGGCGAAGATGCCCGCCGGTTGCAGGTAATCGCCGATGACGCGCTGGCGCTGCATTTCCAGCAGGTTCGATGCGGCGTCATGATACCCCGCTTCCACCAGCGCCTTGATAACCTCCAACACGGTGATCGGGCCGTTGAGCAGCATCTGTGCGGCCTTGAGGTCCGCCACTTTGTCGCGGTCGGGCATATCCTCGCTGGTGAAAGCGGTAATGGCAGCCTGGACTTCCACCTCGCTGATACTGGCGAAATCGAAGGCGTCGAAGACGGCCTGTACCGCCCGCGCCGCGCGTTCGCGCACGCGCAGGATGTTCTCTTCGGTCAGGGGATGAATGCCACCGTCGACCTGCATATCGCGCTGGATCACGTACCAATCGTCCAGCTCGGTCGTGTCGAAGTTGCCGCCGCCGAACATATTGTCGTAGCGCGGGATCAAGCCGTAGCCCGACGTGACGAAGTCTGTGCCGGGGATGAATTGCAGCATCAGCTTGGCGCTCTTGCGCATCTCCGAGTGCGACGCCAGCGCGTCGTTGCCCGCCGCCACTTCCAGACCGAGCATCATAGCGATGAGGTTCTCCGCCAGCACTGCGCGCACGCCCCCCGGCAACGACTCAGGCAGCGCGATGCAACTGATCGAGCCGTTCTGCGTCCCCTGGCTGCCCGCGCCGCGCGTGACGAGCAGGCAGCGCGCTTCCAGGTAGAGCATCGACTTGCCTTCCGCGTGGCCCATCAGCGCCTCGGAGCCGGTTCCCGACGTGAAGCGCGTCTTCACCCCCCGGCTGGCGTAGGCCGCGTTGAGGAACGCCTTCGACCAGGGCGTGTCGTCGCCATCCACGAAGGCGCGCTCTGTTCCGTAAACCGAAAGGGTTTCTGAGTACGTGGTCAGCCCGCGAAAACCCAGCCGCAGATTGGTGGCCTCCTCGACGGAGCACTGCGTGAGCACCCCACCCCGCCCAATCTGCGAGCCGACGAGGATCGCCAGCGCGTTGAGCGGCGCGTAGCGGCTGACGCCCACGGTGGTCTCGACTTCGGCAAAGCCCCGCAAGGCGGCCTCGGCGGCGTCGGCGGCAAGGAGCGCCGGGTGTTCTTTGCGGTTGGTGACGTGCGCCTGGTTCGCGGGTGTACGGCGGGCACGCAGTTTCGTGAGGCCCATCATCATTTCGAGGACGTTCATAGAGCGGACGATGTCCACCAGCTTGGCAGCGGTGCAGCCGCGCGTGAGGCGCAGCACTTCGTCACGGCTCACATCGATATCCACGATCATCCGCGCGATGTCGCGGGAGGGCGTTGCCATCGCTTCCGCCGCCACATCCAGGTCGAGGCTGTGGGCGACGATGAAACGGTCGAGCATATCGAAATCTTCACGGCGCACGCCGTCCATCTCTACGACGACGCCGTCTTCGATGACCAGACTCGGTATGGGGTCATAGGGGCTATCGGCGACGATCAGGCCCAATTCAGGCCACGGATGAATAAACGTCTCACGGTTGATGGGACGGTCGGCGCGGACTTGCGTGCGCTTCGTCTGCATCGGTTAGCTTTTGGAGAACCAACGCTCGAACATCCGCAGCATCTCCGGGTCGAGCCGGTTGCCGCCGAGCGCGTGTGGCGCGAGCGCCAGTCCCCCAAGCGCGTACATCAGCGAGAGCGCCGCGCCCCCGATCGCCATGTAGCCACCAACCGCCAATCCCCCAAATGCCGCGGCGATCCCAATTGCAATCCCACCCAATGTGACCAGACCCAGCGCCATACCGCCAAGCGCGAACACGCCCAAAGCCACGCCGCCAATCGCCAATACCCCAATCGACAAGGATCCAATGGCGATAATCCCACGCGCCACCCGCAGCATGCCCGTTTGCGGATCAACCCCCTGGGCAATGTGAACGAGCGGCACTCCGAAAATTGTTACAGGTGAACGGTACTCATAGCTCGGATAACCAAAAGCGTAGAAGGTCGGGCGGACATTCCGCGCGCGGCCGTCCACGAATTCGCCACAATAGCGACACTTGATGGCTTCATCCTGAATCTCTTCGGCACAAAAAGGACAACGTTTCATGCGGTTCCTCCTTAAACAACAGCAATAACAACAGCAATGGCCCCGCGTCGCGTTACAGAGCCGACTGCTCAAGCGTGGGAATAAGTTTTCGGCGAATAGAAAACGGACTTCATTCCTGCGATTCTTCAGGATCACCCGGCGGAGACTCACACAAACTTTGGATGACCTGCGCGATCTGAGATGCCCACCGTTTATAGGCGCTTCTATTCCGCGCCTTGAGGCGGCTCAGATAAAGATCGACCGCAGGCCGGTTGAGCAGATAGTAGGCAATCGCAGCATTGACTTCCTCCACAGCCAGGCTGGGAAACTCGGCGGCGATTTCGTCCGGCTTGTAGTCTGCGTGATAATAAACCAGCACGCGTTCGATGCCAATCTGGTGCCCTTTGATGCGAATCGCCTCGCTGGACGCAGGGTCACGCGCATCCGATCCGATAAAATCGAGGTATTCTTCCAGTTGCATGCTCATTCCCCATATAACAACCAGAGTTGCACTGCGGTACTCATATTTTAATATTTTCGTCACAAGAGGCAAATTGCCATTTGCCTCCATTGCGGTAGAATACGCCAAGATTCAAGGAGATGACAAGGCATGAAACCTACCATTCTCAATCAACGCTATCGCCTCATCGAGCTGGTCGGCGCGGGGGGGATGGCGACTGTTTTCCGCGGAGAGGACTTGCTGCTGGAGCGCACGGTCGCGGTGAAGTTTCTGCGCGAACCGTTCGCCAGCGATCCCGCGTTCCGCGAGCGTTTCCTGGGCGAGGCGCGAGCGGCAGCGCGGCTGGATCATCCCAATATCGTGCGCATTTATGACGTCGGTGTCGACGAAGGCAACCACCCGTACATCGTCATGGAAATCGTCGAAGGCGAAGACCTCAAAACGTCCATCCGCCGTGAGGGGCCCCTCTCTGTGAACAAGGCGCTCGATCTGACACGCCAAATCTGCGCAGGGGTTGGGCTGGCGCATCGCGCGGGCATCGTGCATTGCGATCTGAAACCGCAGAACATCCTGGTGACATACGAAGGGCAGGCCAAAGTGGCTGATTTTGGCATTGCCCGGGCATTCCAGGGTGAAGGACGCGGTTCGCAAGAAGAGCAGGAGGACGTCGTGTGGGGCAGCCCCCATTACATCGCGCCGGAACAGGCGATGGGCAAGCAGCCCACCCCGGCTACCGACGTCTACAGCATCGGCGTGATGCTGTACGAGATGCTCACCGGCGTGCCGCCCTTCCACGATCCCGATCCCACCGCGCTGGCCCTCAAACACATCCAGGAAGAACCCGTGCCGCTGCGCTCGTTGAATCCACGCATCCCGCCCGGCCTCGAACAACTCGTCCGGCGGGCGCTCTCCAAAGACCCCGCGGCGCGCTACCACAACGCCGATCAACTCGGCATGGCCGTGAGCGCCTACATCCAACAGGGTGTGGAGCAGACCCAGGCGCAGGCCGTTGTTGGCGCAGGGTATACCGCTCCAACGCTGACACCGCCCCCCGCCGTCAGTGTCGCTACGAAAGAGGCTGAGAGCACGCAGCCCATCGACATACCCACCGGGCCGGATTACAAGCTGTGGGCCCTGATCGGCCTGGCTGCTATGGCGGTGATTGGGCTGATCCCGCTGTGGATCTTTGTCTACAAGATATATATGCAGCCGGTCAGTGTGCCAACCGCAAGCGTCGTTCCGCCGACCGCCACGATGGCCGCCAACGCCGAAATCGTCAGCGTGCCCAACCTCACCGGGTTGAGCGCGCCGGACGCGCAACGGTTACTCGAAAGCCAGAAGCTGCGCCTGGAAATCCTCGGCGAGAAGGAAAGCGCCGACGCGCGCCCCGGTGCCGTCCTGGAACAGACGCCCACGCCCGGCAACCGCGTCCCGGCGGATACGGTGGTGAGTGTGGTGTTAGCCAAGGGCCGCGCGCTCATCCTGCCCAACGTCGTCGGCTTCAACCTCAACGATCAGAGCGTCAACGTGCAGGCCGGCTTGGAGGCCGACGGCTTGCTGGTCTTCGTCGAGCAGATTTGGAGCACCGAACCCGTGGGGGTCATCCTCAAACAGATGCCAGATGCCGGCGTTGAGGTGCGCGCCGGCAACACGATCACCCTCACCGTCAGCGGCGGGACAAATCTCCCCATCCCCTTGCAGGTGAATTTGAACGACCAGGTGATGTTGGAAGACGTGCGCATCTCCCAACTGACCTACCGGCCCGGTGATACCATCGGTCTCACGTTCCGTTGGCAAGCGTTGCAAACCATCCCGGCATCGTACAAAGTCTTCATCCACGTGCTGACGCTGGATTACAGTGCCGCAGTCGCGCAGCAGGACATCGAACCGATGAACGGCCTGCGGCCCACCAACACCTGGGCGCCTGGCGAGATCATCAACGATCCGCACCAGGTTCAGCTTCCCCAGAATACGCCTGCGGGCACATATCAGATCCGCGCGGGCCTCTACGTTCCAGAAGGACGGATGCCGGTCGTCGATGCCGGGAAGACGCAGGTGGCCGATGATTCCATTTTTATCGTCACCATTCAGGTGCAGTAAGAGCTTTGTCATTCTTGTCACCATTTCCTTATTTCGCTTCAACCGGAGCAAGAATGATAAAACTGCCGGGTGGGGTGCATTTCAATTCGGGGGCAAAAGCCAGATAAACGTTTGATTTAACCGCAGAGTTCGCTGAGAGCGCGGAGAAATTTCCGGTAACTCTGCGGACGCTGCGTGCTCTGCAGTGCAATTTAAGAAAAGTCGCCCCCATTCTCAAATGCACCCGCGGGTGCGGTAGAGGTCTTATTTTCGCGGATTTCTGGTATAATACCCCTGGTAGAAGGACTGAGACGACGTGGTGACCATCACGTCGCAGCATAGTGTGGGGGAGTGGCCCACTATGGGCTGAGGAGGTTTTCGATTATGAAATCTAAGCAAGGTAACGGCAGTTTTGTTTACCTTATTGTGATAGCGGCGGTGTTATTCCTGGTCTACAATTACCTGTCCAACGGGACAACGCCCACGACCGTTTCACTTAACCAGATCGCCGATGATATAGAGGCCGGCAAGATCGAAAAGATCACGGTGCGCGGCGATATGTTGGAAGTCGTTTACAAAGAAAAGACAGCGTCTGGCGCGGGCACAGCCGAACAACCGGTTCTCTCACGAAAAGGCCGTGAGTCTTCGCTGATCGAGCAACTGCAAGCCCTGGGGCTGGACAAAGAGACGCTCCGGCAGACCAGGATCGAGTTCGCCGAGCCGACGGATTGGAACGCGCTGGTCAACCTGGGCATCACCGCCGTGGGGATGATCGTGCTCGGCGTCTTGTTCTTCTTCTTCATCCGGCAGTTCCAGGGCGCGAACAACCAGGCGCTCTCCTTCGGCAAGAGCCGGGCGCGAATGTTCTCCGGTGACCGGCCCACCGTCACATTCGAGGACGTGGCGGGCATCGAAGAATCCAAAGAAGAACTCAAGGAAATCGTCGAATTCCTCAAAGAGCCGCAGAAATTCATCAACCTCGGCGCGCGCATCCCCAAAGGGATGCTGCTGATGGGATCACCGGGCACCGGGAAAACCCTCCTGGCTAAAGCCGTTGCCGGAGAGGCGGGGGTCCCCTTCTTTAGCATCTCCGGCTCCGAATTCGTCGAGATGTTCGTCGGCGTGGGCGCCAGCCGGGTGCGCGATCTGTTCGACCAGGCCAAGCGGCACAGCCCGTGCATCGTTTTCGTGGATGAGATCGATGCAGTGGGTCGGTATCGCGGCGCGGGATTGGGCGGTTCGCACGATGAGCGCGAGCAGACGCTCAACCAGATTCTCGTGGAGATGGACGGCTTCGATACCGACACCAACGTCATCGTTGTCGCCGCCACCAACCGGCCCGACATCCTCGATCCGGCATTGCTGCGTCCGGGCCGTTTCGACCGGCGTGTCGTCATCGATCAACCCGACATCCGAGGGCGCGAAGCCATATTCCGCGTCCACACGCGCGGCAAACCCATCGCTGCCGAGGTTGATCTGGGAGAGCTGGCGCAATCCACCCCTGGATTGGTGGGGGCGGACATTGAGAACGTGGTCAACGAGGCCGCCATTCTCGCCGCGCGACGGGGACGGCGGCGCATCGGGATGAGCGAGTTCAACGAAGCCATCGAGCGCGTCATTGCCGGGCCGGAACGGCGCAGCCGGCTGATCTCGCAAGAGGAGCTACGGGTGTTCGCCTACCACGAAACCGGGCATGCGGTGGTTGCGCACGTGCTGCCGAAGTGCGATCCGGTGCGCAAGGTGTCGATTGTGGCCCGCGGCATGGCCGGCGGCTACACCATCGCCCTGCCGGAAGAAGATCGCTACGTGCTCTTGCGCAGCAAGATCGAAGATGATATCGCCTATGCGCTTGGTGGGCGCGCTGCCGAGGAGATCGTTTTTGGCGAGGCCAGCACCGGCGCTTCCAGCGATCTGGAAAAAGTCACCAAGATGGCCCGCGCTATGGTCACGCGCTTTGGGATGAACGACACGCTCGGCCCACTGGTCTACGGGCGCAAGGAGGAGTTGGTCTTCCTGGGCAAGGAAATCGGTGAACAACGTGACTACAGCGAAGCGGTGGCCCACCAGATCGACGAAGAGGTGCGCCGGATTGTCACCCGTGCTTACGAGCGCGCCAAAACGGTGATCCTGGAACATCGCGAGCAAATGGATCGCATCGTCAATTACCTGATGGAGCGCGAAACCTTATCTGCGGAAGAATTCGCGGCAGCCTTCGACGGTCGTCCATTGCCCAAGCGAGCCGACAAACCCGCACCAACTCCAGCCACGGAGTCTGTCGAGGCGCCGGTGCTCAAAACAGCCCCGGTAGCGGCATAAAACAACAGCCAGCGTCCCGCCCTGGGTGGGGCGGGACGCTTTTTTACAACATAAAGCTTGTAAAATCATCCGGTTATGCTATAATCTCCGCACTTGTGGAGAGGTAGCATAGTCCGGTCTAATGCGCGCGCCTGGAGAGCGCGTGAGCCGAAAGGCTCCATGGGTTCAAATCCCATCCTCTCCGCCAAAAAAGGCTCCTGGTGCAGGAGCCTTTTTCTATTTCAAATGCCTTCCGCGTAGCGTTGCACAAAGCGATAGGTAGCCTCGGCGACGGTTTCCCATTCCCGGTCGGCGACCACAGCATGGCCCGAATCGGTCAAAACCAGGGTCTCAACAGAGGTCTGCTGCGAAAGACGGCGTACCGTCTCCGGCCCACTGTGCGGGTGAATCGAGCGATCCCCTACGGAATAAACTACCAGGGCCGGCGTTCGCACGCGCGACACATCACGCAGCACGTGGCGGCGCAGATACCACAATTCCGCCGCGGCACTGACCGGATAACGACCGAACCCGCCCATCCATTGCGCAGCTTCGGGGGCACGCAAATCCGATTTGCCGGATCGCCGGTAACTGCGCACAAAAAGTCTAAGCAGCGGCGTCAGAGGGAGACGCCAATCTGCAATGCGCAGTGCCGGTGCATACAGCACGATCCCGCTGATGTCGTCGTGGTGAGCAGCCATCCACAAAGTCAGCAACGCTCCCATCGAGAAGCCGGCTATGAACCAGCGCGTGGTTTTCTGTTTAAGATTGACGTAAGCCATCTCAACGCCCGCCACCCAATCCCGCCAGTTCGCGCGATTGATCTCCACGAGAGTACCGCCATGGCCGGGCAACAACGGCGCGGAGACGGTAAGGCCACGCTCGTGCAAATACGCGCCCAAGGGCCACATCTCCCGCGGCGTACCGCAGAATCCATGCACAAGCAGAATGCCGACCGGACCGCTCTGTAGAAAGAACGGCGACGGGTCAGCCTGCAACACCTTGAGGTCCAAATCGGATGGCATAGCAACCTCTGGGATTTACCGCAGCTCCCCTTCGATAAAGCGCAACGTCAGCGCCGCAACGTCTTCCCATTCTTGATCGAGTAAGACGCAATGTGTCGAACGCTCAAACCAATACAGATGTTTTTCGGTTGAACGGACGCTATGATAGATCACATCCGGCGCCGAGGCATCGACTGAAGTATCCAGACGGCCTTGCACGATCAGAATGGGCTGTGTGATCTCGGACAAACGCGCGCGGGTGGCGGCTTGGAGCGCGAACAATTGCTGTGTGGCGCGCAACGGGTTGTGGTGATAGCCCTGCCAGCGCGCGTCGGCGGCGCTGGGCGTGCTCGGCCCTTTCTGCAAGATGACGCCTAACGGAGCCAAAAGCGGCAGCACAAAGGTCTTGGCAAAGCTCGGCGGCACCACGAGCGCAGCCGCATAAGCCATCACCCCGGCGACTTCAGGATGATAGCTCGCCAGGTAAAGCGCCAGCAAACCGCCCATCGATTCGCCGCCCACGAAGACGCGCTCGCAGCGCGCCGCCAGGTCGCGGTAGGCGGACTCGAACGCCTCTGCCCACGTCTGCCAGCGGCAACGGTTCATCTCCTGCGGCGTCGTGCCATGGCC
>JAIOAS010000217.1 GCA_019873725.1 Chloroflexota bacterium
TGCTCGATTCTGGGCACGATTTCGCCGATTGTGGTGAAGCTGGCCATGCGCGATCTGGCGCGCGCGGGCCGCACGGTGGGACAAATCTATGCGTTTGGCTCTGTGGGCAGCATCGTCGGGACGTTCCTCACCGGCTTCTGGCTTATCTCGCAGTTCGGGACGTACATGATCGTCCTCGGCGTGGCGATTTTGCTGCTGCTGCTGGGACTGCTTTTTCTCCTGGGCCGTCTCTGGTGGGCTGCGGCGTTGGTGCTTCCGCTTTTGATCGGCGGCGCGGTGTGGGCCGACCGGCAGGGCTGGCTCAAGGGGCCGTGTCTCTACGAGACCAACTACTTTTGCATCAAGATCAAAGAGGAGGACAAGGACGGCGAGACCGTGCGCACGTTGATCCTTGACCGTCTGGTGCACAGTTACACCTCCATTGACAATCCAGAGAAGCTGGTGTACGGGTATGAAAAGGTCTACGCCGAACTGACAGCTTACCAGGCTACGCGGCATGAGGCGTTGCGCGCGCTCTTCATCGGCGGGGGCGGATACACATTTCCCAAATATATGGAAGTACTCTATCCCGATAGCGTCCTTGATGTGATCGAGATTGACCCTGGTGTGACGCGGGTGGCGTACTGGCACCTGGGATTGTCGCCGGACACGCGCATCGTCAGCTACAACGAGGACGCACGGATGTTTCTACACCGCGAACCAACCGTGCGTTATCATTTGATCATGGGCGACGCTTTCAACGATTTTTCCGTTCCCTACCACCTCACCACGCGGGAATTCAACGAGCGCGTTCATGCCTGGCTGGAGCCCGATGGCCTCTACATGGTCAATATCATCGATGGAACTTATGGGCATTTCCTGCGCGCTTATGTCCATACCTTGCAGCAGACTTTTGCCCACGTTTACGTTGCGCCCACGAGTGAAAATTGGCGCGCGGCCTCGCGGAACACCATCGTGATTGTGGGAACAGATGTGCCGTTGGACCTGGATGCCTTCGACACCACATCGTTGTGGCGGAAGTGGCTGCTGCCTGAGGAAGAGGTGGCTGCCTTGCTGTCCGAGGACGTTGCTGTGCTGCTGACTGACCGCTATGCTCCTGTCGAGCAGATGTTGGCGCCCGTCTTCCTCGGCAAAGGCCCAGAAGAGAATTAGCGGTTGGAAGTCAGAAATCAGAAGTAGAAGTGCGTGGGCGATTCGTAATTCGTTCATTCGCTCATTCGCTCATTCGCTGATTCAAGAACTTGGAGAGATTGACGTATGATTGGCGATACTTGGAAATCAGAAATGCGTGAGTTTGTGGACGAAAAGACCGGACGGACGATCAAACAACTGACGAGTTTGGGCAACAATGTCCATCTGTACTTTACGGAAAATTCGTTCGATAGCGTCAAGAATGAGATTATTTTCGTGTCGGACCGCGCGTCGGGCGAGGATAAACGCCCGGAGGATTCGCCACATTACAACGTTTTTCGCATGGATTTGAGCACGGGCGTCATCACGCAGTTGACCGACGAGCCTCGCTCCGTCGGCGGCGTGACCAAGACGCCGGACAGCCGGCTGATCGTCTACACGACGGGCAACCAGATCAAGTGTCTCGACACGCAGACCGGTGTAATCACCGTTGTCTACGCGGAAACCGGCAATTTCAGCGTTGGTGCGCCTTCGATTGCGGCCAACCGGCGTTACATCGCTTTCACCCGCAACGAGAAAGTGGATGCCCCACGCGGGCCAAACTACACCGGCTTCAAGGAGAGCTTCTACCGCATTAAGGACGGGCGGGTGACATTGGCTTATCTCAACGGGGGCGGCGCGTTCGATGTCTACAAAGACACCCACTGGCTCGGCCACTTCCAGTTCTGCCCCGATGATGGCACGCTGGCGACCTTCTGTCACGAAGGACCGTGGAATCTGGTCACGCAGCGCATCTGGATTCTGGACTTCGTTTCACGGGAAGCCAGGCCCTGTTATCGCCAGGAGGAATACGACTCCATCGGCCACGAATTCTGGACGCAGGACGGGTACATATTTTTCGACGATCGCGGCCCGGGGCACGATGGCACGATCACGTCCAGCCGCACGCAGGCCGTAGCGACCGAGGTGCCGGTCAACGCCAACGCGATGATTCCCTTTGTCGGGTTGGCCGACCGTTACGGCAACCTTGTCCGCCGCGTGGAGATGCCTTTCTACTGCAACCACTATCACGCCAATCCCGATAACACGATTTTGGTTGGCGACGATGTAGATGACCTGGTACTGATCGACATTTCCGGAGAAGAAGCGAAACTTTCTGTGCTGTGTCAGCACAAAACATCCTGGCATACACAGAGCAGCCATTGCCATCCCACCTGGAGTTGGGACGGGACGCGCATCCTTTACGCCTCAGACTTTGGCGGAAAAGTGAACGTCTATTTGATCGAACCGTGAGCAACACGAAAACCGGGACGCGAAAGGTCGCGCGCCATCCTCAAAAGCGCATCCTCTCTCGCCGTACGGACCTGCTGTGGCGTCTGGGCGCTTTGCTCGTATTGTGGCTGGTCGTGTTTGGGCGGAGCTGCATTTTTCGCCCTCAATCGACTTATCCCGGCGCGCATTTCAACCAGGGGCGCAACGCGGCCTGGCTCGGCGTCGAATGGGTGAGCCAGCCGCACCGCGCCGACGAAATTCTGACGCTCACCACGCAGTTGGCCGAACGACAGATCACCACGATTTACGTTTACGCGAGTTATTACAAGCCGGAAGGCAGTTTTAACCCCACTTACGCTTACGCGAAGGAATTCGTCACCGCGGTCAAGAGCTTTGCCCCCGACCTGGTCGTGCAGGCGTGGGTTGGTCTGCCACTGGAGACGATGAACCTCAACAGTCGTGCTGTCCGGGGTGAGGTCGTGGATTTCTGCGTTGCACTGATAAGGGATGCCGGCTTCGACGGCCTGCATATCGACCCTGAACCGGTCGAAGATGGGGATAAATCGGTGCTGGCGTTGCTCGATGAACTGCGGCAGGCGCTTGCTCCCGAGGCCGTGCTTTCCATTGCCGGGCGGCGCATCTGGCCGATCTTTCCTACCATACGCTGGCCTTTCGTGGGGCGATGGAGCTGGAGTACGTCTTACTATCAAAAAATCGCCCGTCGGGTGGACGAGATTGCCGTGATGGTTTATGACAGCGCATTGCCCACGTCTGGCCTGTATCGTTATTGGACGAAATTCCAGGTTATCGCGCTCAGCCGTGCGTTAGCTTACAGCAATGTGCGTCTTTTCATTGGGATTCCGACATCTGAAGAGGTCACGCCCACCCATAAACCCGCCGCCGAGAACATGCGTAGCGGCTTACGCGGAACGATTGACGGCTTGAATGATTGGGCGACGTGGGCAAACGTGGTTACCGGGGTCGCGGTTTATCCGTATTGGGAAACGGAGGCGCGTGAGTGGGAAATCTATCAGAGCCTCTGGCTGGGACAACCATAAAAAACGCCCCATTCTGCCTGGGAACGGGGCGCGTCGTCAGATTGCTGATCCCCCACTCACCTGTTAAACGCCTCTGTGAGGCGGCTGTACATTTCTGTGATTTTGGTACCGAGCGTCGCCAGGATGACGACGACGACGATTGCGAGCAAGACCAGGACCAGGCCGTACTCGACCAACCCCTGTCCTTCTTCTCTTGGTAAATAGACCATAATTCCACCTCCTGATTCCTATTCCTATCACTATTCTAACCCATTCATGCGGAATCACAATAGGAGGGTGGTACTATAAGCGGGCAAGATTTTCGGTGAACGGCGGATAGACGACACCGCGTTCGGTGATGATCGCCGTGATGTAGGCCGCGGGTGTTATATCGAAGGCCGGATTGGTCGCCGGTGCGCCTGCGGGCGCGATCTGGCATGTCTCGAAGCGGGTAATTTCTTCGGCCGGCCGCTGCTCGATGGTGATCTCATCGCCGGTTGCTAATGCCATATCAATGGTGCTGGTCGGGCCGACGACATAAAACGGCACATTGTGCGCCTTCGCTGCCAGCGCCAGGCTGTACGTCCCGATCTTGTTGGCCGTGTCCCCGTTCGCAGCGATGCGGTCACAGCCGACCACGCATAAGTCGATGCCGACGGTACGCATAATGTGCGCGGCGGCCCCATCGACGATGATGCTATACGGTACCCCCCACTGCTCCAGTTCCCATGCCGTGAGGCGTGCGCCTTGCAGGCGCGGACGGGTCTCGTCGACGTAGGCGAACACATCTTTCCCGGCTTCGTGCGCGGCGGTGATGACGCGCAGCGCCGTGCCGTATTCGCCGGTTGCCAGGGGGCCGGTGTTGCAATGATGGATGATGCGCGCGCGATCTGGCACCAACGGCAGCGCGTTCTGCCCGATGCGGAAGTTGGACGCTTCCTCAAAAGCGTAAATCGCGTGGGCTTCTGACAGCACGGCTTCGCGGATAGCTGCGACCGAGTCCAACGCCGGGTCTGCGACGCGCCGCTGTATCCGGTCCAGCGCCCAGAAGAGGTTGACGGCGGTGGGGCGCGCTGCGCGCAGCACGGCGTCGGCACTGCGTAGCTCGGTGCGGAGTGCGTCTGTATCGGGAGCGGAACTGTACAGAGCCGCCAGCGCCATACCGTAGCCCGCCGTGATGCCAATGGCCGGTGCGCCGCGGACCACCATTTCGCGGATAGCCACTGCGACCTTGTCATAGTCCGTATAATCGCAATAGACTAACTCCTGGGGCAACCGGCGCTGATCGATCAGACGCAGTTTGCCTTCTGCTAACCATGCTATCGCGTGATATGTTTTCATCGGTGCTCCTTTCAAACCGTTTTGCGCGTGATACACCGCACATTTCTCGTTTTATCGTATCGTGTTATAATGTCGCCGTCGCCCCTGTAGTTCAATCGGATAGAACGCAGGTTTCCTAAACCTGCTATCAAGGTTCAAGTCCTTGCAGGGGTATTCGTTATCCTCTCTCGGCTACGTAAGGCACATCTATACGCAGAGTATAGTTATTCCCCGTCTTACGTCAAACGAGTTGGATCATACTGGTGGAGGGATAGTGTCTAAACGCGAATTTACACTGGAAAACGAATATCGTTACGACCGCAGTGGGCCCGTGCGCTGGATCACCTCTCATATGATGCGCTACCCGCTTTTCCCGTTGATTTTGCTCGTCAGTGCGGTTTTGAATAACACTGCCTACAGCTACATCCAGATCTATGTGGGGCGGGGCTTCGATGTTATTACGACGCCAGGCTGGACATCGGCGGCGTTGCTGACGGTGGCGTTGGGGGCCTTCGGTGCCGCGGTGAGTCAGGGGGTGACGGGATTGTTCCGCAACTACGCCTCGTCGTTCATCGCGCAGCGCATCGAGCGCGACGCCCGCGATGAACTCTACGTCAGTCTGCTCGGTAAGAGCCAGACTTTCTACGGGCGACAGCGTATCGGTGATATTATGGCGCGCGCCACCAACGACGTGCGGATGCTCAATGCGATGTTCAGCCCGGGCATTATGCTCATCATTGACTCGTTGATGGGCCTGGTCATTCCGGTGATCGTGATTGGACGCCTCGACGCGCGCCTTTTGCTTGTCCCGGCGCTGTTCACGGTCGCGTTGGTGATTACGGTTTACGATTACAACCGGCGGCTCAAGCCCGTCAGTATGGCGCAGCGTGAGCAGTTCGGTGTGATGAACGCGCGGCTGGCCGAAGCCGTTGCCGGCATCGAGGTCGTCAAGGCGAATGCGCAGGAACAGCAGGAATGGGAGAACTTTGCCCGCAATGCGCGGTTGTTCCGTGATTACTACGTTCAGCAAGGGATTATCGAAGCGCGTTATTGGCCACTGCTGATGTTCGGTCTGGCCTGGGCCGGAGGCTTGCTGCACGCGTTGTTGATGTGGAGGGCCGGTTCGCTCACCATGGGCCAGGTTGTCACTTTCATGGGACTCTTGGGCACATTGCGCTTCCCTACCTTTATCTCGATCTTCTCCTTCAATCTTGTCCAAATGGGCATCGCCAGTGCGGAACGTATCTTAACCTTGATCAACACGGAAACGCACCTGGACGAGAACGTAGATGGCTTTGCGCAACCTATGCGTGGTGAAGTCGTCTTCGAGAACGTGTGCTTCGGTTACAATGACACCTGTATGCTCAACAATATCAACTTCCGCGTCAACCCCGGAGAAACCATCGCGATTGTCGGTCAAACCGGCTCCGGCAAAACAACCCTAACCCAGTTGATCAACCGCATTTTCGATGTGGAAGCGGGCCGTGTGCTGGTGGATGGCGTCGATGTGCGTGACTGGAGCCTGGAGGCGTTGCGCTCGCAAATCTCCACCATTGAGCAGGATGTCTTTTTGTTCTCGCGTACTCTGGCCGAAAACATTGCCTTTGGCTGTGCGGATGCCTCGCGGGCAGATATCGAAAGAGCAGCGCGTGAGGCCCAGGCGCATGACTTCATCATGAGCTTCCCCAAAGGCTACGACACAGAAGTCGGCGAACGCGGGGTGACGCTTTCCGGCGGTCAGCGCCAGCGCATCGCTATCGCTCGTGCCTTTCTCACCGACCCCCGTATCCTCATTCTCGATGACAGCACCAGCGCCATCGACAGCGCCACCGAAGACGAAATTCAACGAGCCATGCGCCGCATCAGCCGCCAACGCACCACGTTCATCATCACCCACCGGCTCAGCCAGATCCGCTGGGCCGACCGCATCCTGGTGCTGCGCCGCGGTGAATTGATCGATCAGGGCAAGCATGATGAATTGATGGCGCGCTGTGCGCCGTACCGGCAGATTTTTGCACGATATGACTGAAACGTGAGGGAGCAATGGGTTTTATTCTCGACGGCTTAGATACCGAGAGTTACGATCGCAATTACAGCGACAAGGACCTCTTGAAGCGGATTGTAGACTATTTCCGTCCCTACACCAAAGAGATGCTGTTGGTGGGATTTCTGCTGCTGCTCAACTCGGCAACCAGCACCGCTTCACCCATTCTCATTGCGAGGGGAATTGACATGGTCGCCCAGCATCCGACGCTGAATATGATCGTGTTGCTGGCTGTGGGGGTATTGTTGCTCAACATTGTCGCCTGGATTGCCAACTACATTCGCCGCATGGCCTCCGCCAGGATTATTGGTGATGTCGTCCTGAAGGTCCGCGAGGACGTCTTCGCCGCCACCGTCAAGCATGACCTGTCCTTCTATGACGAACACTCGTCAGGCCGTATCGTCAGCCGCGTCACTTCCGACACGCAGGACTTCTCCGCCGTTGTCACGCTGGTGACGGATCTCATCAGTCAGGTCTTACTGGTGGCGATTCTGGTCGTGTGGCTCTTCACCATCAATGTCTGGCTCACGCTACTGCTGATCGGCATCACCCCCATTGCCGCTGGCATTGCGTTGAGCTTCCGCCGCATCGCACGCAGGGTGACCCAGCAGTCGCGCCGCGTAACGGCAACCATCAACGCTCAAATTCAGGAGTCCATCAGCGGTATTGTCGTCGCCAAGAGCTTCCGTCAGGAACGCGCCATCTATACCACTTTCGCCGAGAACAACCGGCAGTCCTACCGCATTGGTCTCAAACGTGACATCACCATGAACTCTATCTTTCCGGTCATGGGGATGGCCTCAGGTCTAGGGACGGCGCTTGTTCTTTATGCCAGCGGCCTGGCGACGCGCAGCGGTGTTAGCCCTGGGAACTGGTACCTTTTTATGCAGGCTGTTGGTTTTTTCTGGTGGCCTGTCATCAACATCGCTTCATTCTGGAGCCAATTTCAGGATGGCCTCTCGGCGGCGGAACGAGTTTTCGCCCTCATCGACGCTGAACCTAAGGTTGTGCAAACCGCAGCGGAGCCGGTCGACGCCATCACCGGGCACATCGAGTTTCGTAACCTGCGTTTCAGCTACACCGGCAACGAAACCGTCCTTCCCGATTTCTCGTTGGATATCGCTCCTCGGGAGACTGTCGCCCTGGTGGGGCATACAGGCGCGGGTAAGAGCAGTATTGCCCGGCTGGTTACGCGCTTTTACGAATTCCAGGACGGGCGGCTACTGATCGATGGGCGCGATATTCGCACGCTCGACCTGGCACAATACCGCCGTCACATCGGTTTGGTCCCCCAGGAACCATTTCTCTTTTCCGGCACTGTGCGTGACAACATCCGTTACGGCTTGCCGGAAGCCACCGATGCGCAGGTGCTCGCTGCCGCGCAGCGTATCAGTCACGGCGATTGGATTGCTGACCTGCCCAATGGCCTGGATACCGATGTTGGCGAGCGCGGCGCGAATCTTTCGATGGGGCAACGTCAGTTGGTGGCGCTGGCGCGCGTGTTGCTCAAAGCGCCTTCCATTCTTGTGCTGGATGAGGCTACCGCCAGTGTCGACCCCTTTACCGAGGCGCAGATTCAGGAAGGCCTGGAGACGCTGATGCGCGATCGCACCGCTATTGTCATCGCGCACCGTCTTTCCACCATCAAACACGCCGATCGCATCATTGTCATGGATCATGGGCGCATCATCGAGGAGGGGACTCATGCTCACTTAATGGCTCAGGGCGGGCATTACGCAGCCCTATATAACACCTATTTCAGGCATCAGTCTCCAGACTATACGCCGCCTGTGGACGCATGAAAACAGTCTTGAATCAACTTGACAAGAAAACGTCCTGTGATAAAATCTCCCTCCGTGTGTGGGGACTGCCTGAGCAAGACCTACCCAGAGTCTTATCATGCTTGCTCCGAGGGGAACGCCAGTTCCCCGTTTTAAGCTCATAAGACGCGGGTGTGGGGACTGCCTGAGCAAGACCTGCCCAGAGTCTTATCATGCTTGCTCCGAGGGGAACGCCAGTTCCCCGTTTTAAGCTCATAAGACGCGGGTGTGGGACTGCCTGAGCAAGACCTGCCAAAAAGCAGCTTGACAAAAAGTCAAAAATGTAGTAAACTGAAAGTTACCAAAAAATAATAGACAGTGACAAGACTGGCAGGAGGGCTGTTAAGTTGTCGGGGCCGATGCAGGGGTGCAGGAGGGGCACAGCATCGGCTTTACTGTCGGTGGACCTTAACAATTGCAGAGTGACAGGA
>JAIOAS010000218.1 GCA_019873725.1 Chloroflexota bacterium
AGTTCCACGCGAGCAACACCAGCGGCAAGGCCAACGTCGCCCAGGCAGGCACACCCTTGTCCGCCAACCAGCGCAATCCCGCACACAACAGGGGAACCAGCAGCGGCAACAACGGCAGCAAGTACAAGAGTGAATCGGATGTGCCGTAGCCGATGGCAAACAGACTCAACAAGCCCCCCGCCACCAACAGCCCCACCGTCCCCCAACGTGACCGTCGCTCCTGCCAGCCCAGCCAGCCGCCCAGCAACACGAGCGCGCCGCCCACCGGTGTGAATTGCCGCGCCAGCAACGCCGCCCATGCCGCCAACCGCGCGGGCCAATCGGCGAGCGGCCAACCGAAAGCATACCCCCAGTACAACCGCGCGCGCACCACGTCCCACCACCCGGCGAATGTGCGCAAATCCCCCCACGGTTGCGGCCACGGTCCCAGAAGCGGCAAAAGAAAGTATGGCGTCAACCCAATAAGGACACCTGAAACGCAAAACGCAAAACATAAGGCATGATGCGTGATACGCGATGTGTGATTGGGACACCTTCCACCATCGAAAAACAAATAAACAACCCACAACGGCATCAGGAGCACCAACGTCGGATGCACAGACATTCCCAAGCCACACACAATCCCCGCCAAAACCCACCGCCGATGCAAAACGCGCACCCCGCAGCTTGTCATTCGTGATTCATGATTCGCCCACGCCGCGAAGAATGTCGCTGTTGCATATACCTCCGTGATGAGAGCCTGCATCCAGAACAGCGGGGCGAAAGCCAACGTGAGCGATGCTGCGAGCACAATCCACGGGGATTTTTCCTGGTGTTGGAGCGTCAACGCAGTCAAGGCGACCGTCCCCGCCGCCATCACTGCCGAGAGCAGGTTGAGCCGCCAGGCCGGATCGCGGAAGGGGAGCAACACAAAAGCGCGCGCCAACGTCAGATAGAGGGGAAACCCAGGCGGATGTGGCATCCGGCCGGTGACCGCCGCCGTGATGAAGTCACCGCCGTCCGCGCCCCAGTGCGCCCAGGTGAGCGAGGGCGCCATCGTCAACAAATACACGAGGAAGGCAACAATCCCCGCCATCAGAGGGATCGGCAGACGCACACGATCGTTCATCGCACGATTTGTCGCAACAGACCGAGCGCCAGTCCCAGGCCCTGCACCACCACACGCAGCAAGGTGACGCCAGGCCAGATCAATGCCACAGCCCGATCGCGCCGCCACGCCCAGCGCACGAAGGAAAGCGTTGTCCCCAGGAAAAGCGCGAGCAAGAGCGCCACAGCAATCCACGCCGGACGCCAGAACAGCCCGGCAATCGCTGCCAGGCCAAGCAACGCCACCAACGCGAATTGGGACTTGAGCGCAGGGTCGGTGTGTGTGTCGCCGGATATTTTGTCGGGATAGCGGACGTAGAGCAGCGCGCGCCAGTAGCCGAAACGCGCTTTGCGGGCCAGATAGCGCCGCAATGTCGTCGGATGCCGGTGCCAGACCCAGGCATCCGGTGCAAAGACGAACCAATGCCCCGCCCGCGCCAGTCGAAAGGAGAGGTCCACGTCCTCCGCCGAGGGAATCGGGAAGGCCGTGTCGAAGCCGCCATGCTCCACCAGCAAGGCCCGGCGATACGCTGCTGCATACGTATCGATAAAGTCGATCCGTTCAAGTTCCGCCATTCGCGCGTAGCGGATCTCGAACTCCAACTGCACCAACCGCGCAATCAACGATGTTTGCCGCGTGCGATATGTCCCTTTCACGCCCATAATCCGAGGATCAGCCAATGGAGCCACCATGCATGCGATCCAATCTTCAGCCGGTTCGCAATCGGCGTCGGTAAAGAGGACAATCTCACCCTGCGCCGCTGCGATGCCCGCGTTGCGTGCCGCTGCCGGTCCACCGTGCGGGACGCGCAGGACGCGGTCCGCGCCGGCCTCACGTGCCACATCAGCGGTGCGGTCAGTAGAGCCGTCATCCACGACGATGATCTCGTAACGCGCACGGTCGAGTGTCTGCCGCGCCAATGCGCTCACGCAGGAGCCGATTACGTCTGCGGCTTGATAGGCCGGCACGATCACCGAATAGTCAGGCTGCGCCATGCGCCCTCCGTGCGATTTGCGTCGCTAACGCCAACACCCCGGCAGCGAGCAACGGTGGCCCCATCACCACCAGATGCAGCACCAGGCCGATTGCCAGCGCCAGATCATAGGGCACGTCGAATAACCCAAGCGAGACTACACAGAGACCTTCAAAAACGCCGAGGCGGGCCGGCGTCGGCACGACCGCGTTGCCGATCATCAACGCGACCAGCAAGAAAAGCGCCGCTACCGGCAAATTGACACCAAACGCGCGCATCACCGCCCAGTTCGAAAGCCCGCCGCAGCCCCAGTACGCCACGGTCCACATAAAAACACGCCCGGATGCCTGGGCGCTCTGTAGCGAATTGAGCCCCTGCGCCAGACGTTGCAAACGTGGCAGTAATGCCTTGTCCCATCCCGCCGGGAAACGCGCCAGAATCAATGCCGCCCAACGGAACAACACCTCCTGCCAGCGCAGTCCGGCCCACAAAATTAATCCACCGATGAGCAGAATCCCTGCCGTGCTCCACGTCGAGTCGGAGAACCAGTCAGGCAAGGGCACCAATGCCAGCAGCAACAGGCCACACAACAACGCTGCCAGCAAATCCCACACCTTTTCCAGAGCCACACTCCCCAGCGCCTCCGACGCGCCGGCTGCGGGCGCTACCTCGCGCTCCTCTATGCCCGGCTCTGCACCACGCTCTGGACGCACCCACATCGCGCGCACCAGATCGCCGCCGCGCATCGGCAGCACGAGATTCGCCACCTGGCCCACCAACAGCGCCGTCAACGCAGGCCAGAAGCGCAAGTCGGTACGCCACAGCAGCGCCTGCCAGCGCCACACGCGGGCGAAGAACGTTCCTACGATTGCCAGCACGCCGACAATGACCCAGGTGTAGTTCGCCGCCCGCAAGGCGCCGAGAACCTGCGCCCAATCCAGTTCACGGATCAAGAGCCACACCGAGAGGAACATCACGCCAAGGCTGAAAACCCAGCGCAGAAGTTTTAAGCGTGCCTTAAGCTGTTCTAGCCATTTTTGCATTTGCTCAATCGCTCACGTAAGAGATCCACACTTGACCCAACGGCGTCCACTGCCCGCGTGCATCGATCAGATTGCCGGTGGGATAAACCTCATAGTACATACTGAACCAGCACCATTGCTGCACCAGCCGCCCACCATCACTTGGGTCGCCCAGCCCACCATCCGCCGCCGTCAAAAAGAAACGCCACGTCTCACGCAGGAACTCGGCCATTCGCTCCGGCGGGAAACCGTAATCCACCGGCATCGGCACGCCATATTCGGAGATGATGAGCGGCAGTCCGCCATACCCCCGCGAGGCCATCCAGCGACGGAAGCTGTAAATCTGCGAGCGGAAGGCATCAAGGTTGCCGGAATCGTCAATACCATACAGGATACCGGTATCATCGGGAATTCCGGGCGGGATATCCACCCCCCAGGAGTTGCGTTCCTCGTGGAGCATGTAGTTGTGGATGTGCCAGACCTCTGCCGGAAGCTCCATTCCGAATGCGTTCCGATATGCTTCCAACACCAGATCGAGATAGCGCAGGCGCAACGGCGTAGGCTGCGCAATGCCACCTGCGGCTATAATGGCGGAGGGATCTCCGGCTTTGATGGCGGTGTAGGCTTCATGATACAGCCGCGCATAAGTTTCCGGCGTCACGTTGTCTTGCCAGCGTACATCCGGTTCGTTAGAAATCAACCACGTGGAGCCGGGACGCGCCCGCGCCACCGCCGTCAACGTCTCAGCAGAGGGTCTGAGCGTCCCACCGGACATGCGCACTGTGGGCATGTAGGCCACACCCGGCGGCAAGACAGGAGAAGACCGCGCCGCCCAATCCATCACCCAACCAACCCGCAATGTACCCAAATCGTACCCGCCCTTTGCGCCGGACGGCAGTGAAACCCCCAACCGAAAACGCTCATGGGCCGGCACTTTGAAATCGGAGGCGGAGACCGACACCGGTGTCGCGGTCGGCGGCAATATCTCCGTGGGCGCAAGCGTTGCCACGAGAGAAGCAGGGGTCGCCGATGGGTCTGGGGGAGCCGGTGTGGTCGTCACACGGCGGGCGGGGGTTCCAAGGGACTGTATCGGCGTCGCCGTCGGTTCTGGGGTCGGTGTCATCGTCGGTGTGGCCGTCGATGTTGCCGTCGGTGTGGCCGTCGGTGTCGCCGCCGCCGTAGCCATAGCCGCCACAGTCATAGTACGGGTGGGGACAAGCGGCTCTGCTGTCGGTGAAGCAGTCAACGACGGCACAGGGGTCAGCGTAGCCGGGGCATCAAAGAATCCAAGTGAAGTCCTGCCGTACCACATCAAAACCCCTCCGGCCAGCATAAAACATACGGCCAGAAAAAGAAGCAGGTAAGACTTTTTTGCCGGCTTTACAGTTGCTCCGCGAAGTGTTTGCAAGATCTCAATAGCCTCGTCGTAGTCTCCCCCTTTCACCAAACGAATGGCTTTACGTTTAGCCTGCACATATTGACGATAATCCATCATATTCCCTTTTTCTCTGAAAGTTGTAAGGAACAGCGTCGATCTAAGGTAACGACATAGGCCGCAGCGCCGGATCGCCCAACAACACGAAGCTGATCGCCGCATCCTGCGACTGCGCGGCGTGCCAACCGGCCAACAGCGCATCACCGATGGTAGCCCCTTCGCTCAACGCTCGCTGGAAAGCCAACGCCATGGCCAATTGCTCACCGGTGGTCGTTTCGGCGGTCGGCCCAACCAAAGCCACCACGCCCTTGGGGTGACGTAGCCACGCTTCGCCAAGCCCCATCTGCGTGGGATGCGTGAAATTCGCAGCGAGACACGTCCACGCCGCCACCACCGTCGGTCCATCCCACGCCCCAGCGTCCTCGACGGTGAGGAATTTCTCATCGCCCAAAACGGGCAGGCTGCCATGCCCACTGTAGATCAGCACGCCGGGCGCAGCACGCAGCCAGCGCAGTAAATCACGGCGGGTATCGCTCTCGTCGTCGCCTAAACGCAAATCAGGCGCTAATATTTCTGCAAGTGCATCCGTCATCGTGACGAATTCAGGCTCGTCGTCGTGGAGTAGCGACACGCGCGAGGTTGGCTTCCAGGCCAGCGTCTTGGCAACCATGGCCTGCACCTCGGCGACAGTCGAAGCAGGGAAACGCCCCACCGCGACCAACGGCGCGCCGTCATCACCCAGCACCAGCGCCTGCTCTGAGGCCGTATCGCCCAGGAAAGCCGTGCGCCCCCACCCTGTCGGGACAAGCGCCGACTCTGCCTGCCACCACGGCCTGGAATCGGCGGATGCATCGCCCACCAACAGCAGGTAACTTAACCGGCCGCGCGCATGGAGCGCCAGCACCGCCGCGTGGATCGCCTCCGCTCCGGGCACGCCGGCGCTAAAAGCATCGTAGACCTGCTCAGGCGTCACCACAAGCACGGATAGCCCCTCGGCGACCCGCGCCTTGACCAACGGAGCAAGCGCCGTGTGGAAGAGACGCGGCGCGATGATCAGATAATCCACCGCCAGCATATCTGCCTCGATGGTTTCTCGTGGACGTACCAAGTCCGGCGTGGACGCAGCCTCAAGTGTGCCGATCCAGCCGCGATCGCCGGTCTGTTGCGCTACACAGACCCGCCCGCCAGCATCACGTTCGACCAGGCCGCCGCGCACTGTACCATCCGCACTTACCAATAGCACAGCCACGTGCCCTGCGGGGACAGCCTCCCAACAAGCTGCCGGTTCCGTTCCCGCAATCCAGTGCTCCCAACCACCGGTATACGTCAGAGCGCGCTGCCACGTCACGCCGACGCGGTCCAGCCACGTGACCTCGACAGGCGCGGCAGTGTCTCCGGGCGAAATCAGCACCAGTTCGTTGCTACCCTGGCGTGGCGCGGGGACCGCCACCGTCCATTCTTCCAACGCGCTGCCATCCCAATAATGGTCATCCACCGGTTCGCCGTTCCACACAACGCGGATGTGGTGATCGGGATTCTGGGGCATACTGCTTTGCCCCCAAAAGCGCAGGGTCAATGTCACAGGCGTGGAGAGGGTTTCAGTCAAAGTGACCGTCAGCGTGACGGCAGGAGCAGCATTGAACGAAGTCCACAACCAGTTGGTTTCTGGGGGTGCGGTAGGGCGATAGACGTTATCTTCCTCCAACCAAAGCACAGTGGCGGTCGCAGTTTGAGCCTGCGGTGGTGCGGGGACGGCAGACAGTTCCGCCATCACCAGTGAACCCTGGACAAATTCATTCAAGCCACCGGCGGCATCAAGCGTAAGGTGATAGCCCCCCACCGGACCCAGGCGATTCGGCGCGGTCTCACCGTAGAAAAACAGACCAGGGCCGGCGGCGGAGGATAACAAGAGGGCAGGGGTCACATCTCCGTGGCGCGTCAGATGGATGCGGTCAAGCGTGAGCGATGCCGGATCGATACCTTGTGCGCGCCACCAAGCGGGGCCGAGCCAGCGCGGGCCGTCACCACGAACCAACAGCGTCCAGGCAGCCGGCACAGCAGGCACAGCGGTCGATTCCGGCACCGGCTCAAGCGTGGCCCGACATCCCGCAAACGAGACGAGGACCACCAACACCAATCCAATCGACAGCACGTGCTTCACTGTTGCCGCTTCCACATCAAGATGCCTGCTCCGATGAAGCCGGCGCCCAGGATGCCGCCGATAATCAACAGCCAGACAGAAAGCAGTTCCTCCACCGGCGCGCCGGACGGGGCCCCCTCCACCGGAGGACGCGTAAGCGGCAGGTTTACGGTCGCCACCGCCCCTCCCTGGCTCTCGGAGGAAGCCGGCAGGGGGGTAGCCAATGGCGAAACAAACGGCGCGGCAGGTTGCGCTTCACCTTGGGCGACTGTTTGGGTCACCAGCGGCATCGCCACAGAGGACGTTGCTGTGGCAACAGGTCCTTCGCCAACTGCCGTCGCGGCGGCAACAGGACCTTCGACAAATGCCGTCGCGGTGGGGTTCACGGGTGGCAGAGTTGGGCCAGGTGTAAAGGTGGGACGCGGCGTCGCGGTTGCACCATTAGTGATCGGCTCCCGCGGAATACGCGTTGACGTTGGCGCAACCGCCGCGCCGCCACATTGCCCGGTCACATTGAGTGTGATGACGAAATCCTCGATTGTGCTGTTGAGGTATTTCACACGCAGGGAGTGCGACTCGGTGGCGCAGGGGCAGAATTGACGCTGACCGTCGCCGGCAACGCCCACATTGTCGAAGAAGACCGCCAGAATATTGTTCGTTTGCCAATACAGATTCGTACATTCTCCGGCGGTCAGCTCGGTCTTGTCGGCCCAAAAGCGGACGTTAGGGTTGGGCGTCAAAGTGGGCGACGGTGTAGGCGTGACGGTAGGTGTAGGCGTGACAGTAGGTGTAGACGTGACGGTAGGTGTAAACGTGGGTGTGGGAGTCAGAGTTGGTGCTGTCGAGAGTGGAATCGTCGCGGAGATCGGATCGGTGAAACTGTTTTGCGTACCGTCAGCTGGCAAGTCCTGCAACTTATAATAGTAGGTGGTGCCGGGTATCACATCAGTGTCTGTGAATATATAGGAGGCCCCTGCCCCCTCATCCAACGAACCGATGAAACCGGAAATGTCCACCCCGCGATCGCTCTTTGACAGACTACGCCAGAGGCGCCAGCCCAGATTGTCTGTCTCGCTGGCGGTCTCCCATTTCAAAACGACAAAATCCGCACCAGCCTCGGCGGTGAAGCTGGTCAGAGTCACCGCGGCCCAGACAAGAGTAGCGGTCAACGCGACCGCACAAAGCGCCCACAACAGCGCCTTGACGCGCCGCAGCACGCCCCACACGCTACCAAGAACCTGATGCCCGGCAGCCAGGACTTTTTCACGCCGCAGTCGCCCCGGTGTGCGGCGATAGAAACACCGCCCATCGCGCTGCGCTTCGACGACGCGCCCCACAACAGCATCTGAGGACCAGAGCGGATCAAGCGCCCGGTGACCGTCACCCTTGGTGATAACACCACCATCACGCCGCCCCAGATAACGGTGCAAAAACGCACCCTGCGCGCTGCGCACGACCACCCAATCCCCCGGTTCGAGCGCGTCCGCCGTCACCGGATGAACGACGACTTCATCCCCCGGACGCAACGTCGGCAGCATACTGCGCCCGCGCACCCGCAAGCGTAGTGGGCCGGATAAGTTTTCGGTGATCGCGTCCAACCAGATCATCATCATCTCCCTTTGCCGCGATTATACTTGAAAGGTAAGGGTTTGCAATAGGCAGACGGCAGACGAAGAAAAAGGGGGTGTATTTCAATTCGGGGGCAAAAGCCAGATAAACGTTTGATTTAACCGCAGAGTTCGCTGAGAACGCGGAGAAATTTCTGGCAACTTTGCGGACACTGCGTGCTCTGCGGTGCAATTTAAGAAAAGTCGCCCCCATTCTGAAATGCACCCGGAAAAAGGGGATTGGTTGCTTTGCCTATCTGCCATGCTATAATTGAGACACATTGGGGCGTTGAAACTTTCCAAATGCAACACGAGAATGGCGCTCCGACTATGCGACGACAAGACTAACGACTACGCAACGATTTTTGAAGGAGCCACTTATGAGCCTGGCTGTCGTGATTTTAGCCGCCGGAAAGAGCGAGCGATTCGTATCGCATCTTCCGAAAGTCCTGCATCCTTTAGGCGAGCGTCCGATGTTAGCGCACATCCTCGATCTGGCGATCCGCCTCGCCGATGCGCCCCCTGTCCTCGTCGTGGCCCCGGACACCGCAGAGGCCATCCGCGCCTGGGCGGGCGAACGCGCCCGGTACGTCGTCCAGCACGAGCCGCTGGGGACCGGGCACGCCGTACTGCAGGCGCGGGCATTGCTCGAAGGGCAGGCAGAGCACGTGCTGGTGCTCTACGCCGACACGCCGCTTGTGCAGGAAGCCACCTTGCGCCACCTGGTGGAAAGACACATC
>JAIOAS010000219.1:0-2657 GCA_019873725.1 Chloroflexota bacterium
CGTCAATGACGGCGACTTGTTTAGACACTGCGTTCCTCCAGTTCTTCTCTGTCTTCTCTCAATAGATCGTCTACTGGAATGAGTTTTCCTTCACGCCGCGCCAGTATTTCCGTCACGAGAGCGTCTGTCTCTATAACCCAGTTTTGCCATTGGGCTAACCTCTCCCCCACACCCTCTTGTTGGAGTCGTTGATAATCCTCCATACTGACCAGGGCGGCTTTGGGTTTGTTACGGGATGTGATAATGATGCGTTTGCCGCCATAAGCAATTTGGTTGACCAGATCGGAGATGTCCCTTTTTACCCGACCGATAGGAATGGTTGCATCTGGCATAAAATCACCTTCCTTTTTATTGCATAATCCTGATAAGGATGATAATGCAATGTGTGAACCTTGTCAAATCCTTTTGTAGTTTCTCTACGTCCACCGTCAAAGATCGAACAGCCAAAGAATCCGTTGCAGCCGTTCAATCCGTTGAGCCTGCCTATCGGATCACTGACTTCTCCGTCGGTGCGATGCGGCGGATGACCATGCGCTCGCGGTCCATCATCTCCGGGATTTGCGGTGCGATCACGTTCTTCCATTCGTCGCTCTGGTAGACGGCGGCGTACAGGGCTTCGCGCTGCTCCTCACTGTCGAAGCGGCGAATCCAGATGTAGAGGTCGTCCTCCTCTACGCCGATGAAGCTGCCGATGACGACCATCCCCTTGGAAATCTGGAACGGGAGGATGACCTCTTCCATAAACTTGACCCAACGCTCGCGTTGGCCTGGCTTGGTACGGTATTCGCGTAGTTCGAAAAACATAGTCTGCTCCTTTTGTGTTAGGCTTTTGGGGTCAGCAGATTTAGCAGGTTAAGCAGATTTTTCTATTGACAAACAAATCTGCTAAATCTGCTTAATCTGCTGATGGAAAACGGTTACCCGCCTTCGATGACCGGCAGGAAGCGGAGGATGCTGTCGGCTTTGACGGGCGCGCGCAAACCCAGGCGCGCGACGGCCCCATCCACCGACACGGCGACGCCGGGCGCGAGGCGGTCGCCGTCAGCCACACGGGCCTTCACGCCAGGGTAAGCCGCATCCAGCGCCTCAATCACGTGCGCCACCGTCTTGCCCGGCACGCTGACTTTGTCTCGCCCGCCGGTCAGGTCACGCATCAATGGCGGAATGATGACTGTTGCCAAGAGACCCCCCGATAACAGATATCGAGAATCAGCGAATGAGCGAATAGGAGAATGAGCGAGTGTGGGTTGGGCGATTTATATGTATGACTCATTGCCCTTCACTCATTGCTGATGACTCATTTCTCATTACTCTTTACTCATTTCCCAATCCCTAATTCCCAGTTACCGATTACCAATTACCCCCATTTTCTCCAACAGATGCGCGGGCGTCATCGGCAGATGATCCGGGCGGACGCCGACCGCGCGGTAGATGGCGTTGGCGATGGCGGCCGGCGGCGGGATGATGGGCGGTTCGCCCACGCCGCGCACGCCGAACGGGTGCCTGGGATATGGCACTTCGACGATCACCGTCTCGATCGGCGGCACATCGAGCGCCGTCGGGATTTTGTAGTCGAGGAAGTTGGCGTTGAGCATGTGCCCCGCCTCGTTGTAGACGTAGCCCTCGTAGAGCGCCCAGCCGATGCCTTGCGTCGCGCCGCCCTGCATCTGCCCTTCGACCATCGTGGGATGGACGGCCTTGCCCACGTCCTGGACGACGGTGTAGCGCAGCAGCGTCACCTTGCCCGTTTCGGGATCGACTTCTACGTCGGCGATTTGCGTGCTGAAGCCGGCGCCCCATTCCGGCACATCTACATTGGCGATGCTGGACACGCTGCCACCCGCGCCTGTGACCTGTTCTGCCAGTTCCGCGAAGGTGCAGCGCAAATCGGCGCCGGAAGCAAAGACGCCGCGGGCATACACTACACTTTCCAGCGGGACGTCCCACAGCGCCGCTGCCCGCGCCCGCATCTGGGCGATGATGTCCTTCGCCGCCTGGATCGCCGCGATGCCGGTCGCGTATGTCGTGCGGCTGCCCGCGCTCACATCGGCGTAGCCGGTGTTGTCGGTGTCGCCCACGCTCGGCTTGATCCGCTCCGGCGGCAGTTCCAGCACCTCGGCGGCCTGCATCGCCAGGGTAGTGCGCGTGCCGCTCAGGTCCACAGAACTGGTCACGAGATTCAGCGTGCCATCCCCATTGACGCTGAGGGTGCAGCTCGAGCGCGCGCCCCAGTTGCCCCAATAGCCGTGCGCCACGCCGCGTCCCCGCCGCATCCCCGGCCGGGGATCGCCCAGCGGGGCGTTGTAGTGCGCACAGGCGCGCGCAGCTTCGAGCGTCTCAATGCCGCCGATGCTGCCGTGCGTCCCGCCGTCGAGGCGTTCGTCGCCCTCGCGGGCGTGGTTGCGTATGCGGAATTCGATGGGATCGAGGCCCAGTTTTTCGGCCAACTCGTCAATGACGGTCTCGGCGGCGAAATTGGCCTGGGTGGCGCCCGGCGCCCGGTACGACGACACGCGCGGGCCGTTCGTCACCACATCGTAGCCATCAATTTGCCCGTTGGGGATGACGTAAGGCCCAAACATCACGTTCGCGCCGGAACCGACCGGCGAACCGGGATACGCGCCCGCCGCATAGAACAATTCGGCCTGCGCCGCCGT
>JAIOAS010000219.1:3231-8840 GCA_019873725.1 Chloroflexota bacterium
GCGGCCTGTTCGGCGATAGTCGGCGTGCGCGCGGCAACGGCGGCGACGGCGTGCCCCACGTAGAGGACTTTGTCGCTGGCGAAGGTGTTGTCGCGGGCGTAACGGTGGTCTGTGCTCTCCGCCGGAGGCAAATCCGCCGCCGTGACCACGGCGTAAACGCCCGGTAGCGTCTCGGCGCGGCTTGTGTCGATGGAGCGGATGCGCGCGTGAGCGTGTGGGCTGCGCAGGATGAAGCCGTAACACATCCCCGGCAACGCCACGTCCGGCCCGAAGATGGCCTTGCCGGTCACTTTGTCCGCGCCATCGTAGCGCGGCAGACGTTCACCGACGACAGTAAACGGTTTTTGCTCTGGTGTGGTCATGCGTCCACCTCACATTCCGTGTTCAGGTGACAGGCCGCCGCTTGCACGGCGCGGACGATTTTATCGTAGCCGGTGCAGCGACACAGATTGCCCGACAGCCACGCGCGGATTTCCGCCTCGCTGGGGTTGGGCTTGCGGTCGAGCAGGGCCTTCGTGGCAATGAGGATGCCCGGCGTGCAGAACCCGCACTGGAACCCGCCCGCTTCCAAAAATGCTTGCTGGATGGGATGCAGTCCGCGCCAATCGGCCAACCCTTCCACGGTGGTGACGGCGCGGCCTTCGATTTCAACGCCGAGCACGAGGCACGAGTTCACCAGTTGGCCGTCCAGCAACACGCTGCACGCCCCGCAGTTGCCGTCGTTGCAGCCTTCCTTCGTGCCGGTTAGCCCCAGGATGTCGCGCAGACATTCGAGCAGGCTTTGCTGTGGTTCGCAGAGAAACTCGACAGGTTCGCCGTTGATCGTAGTAGAAACGAGTTGTTTGGTGATCTTACTTTGCGTCATAAAACACCTCTCTCGTAAACAATAGACCACGAATCTTCACCAATCTTCACGAATAGAAAAATTAGTGCAAATTCGTGAAGATTAGTGGTTAGTTTACTTATTTTGTGCGTTGATATGCCCCTTGTAGCGCGCGGCGGGTGAGGACGCCGACCAGATGACGGCGTTGCGCTGCCGTGCCGCGCACGTCGCTGATGGGGCGGGCGGCTGCCTGGGCAATGGCGGCCGCTTCCTTGAAGGCGTCCTCCGTGGGCGACTGACCGATGAGCGCCTCACCGGCGGCTTTCACCCACAGCGGGGTCGGCGCGACGGCGGAGAGGGCGATGCGGGCGTCGGTGATGCTGCCATCCTCCCCCAACGCCAGCCACGCTCCGGCGCCGGCCACGGCGATGTCCATTTCGCCGCGGGGGATGAAACGCAGGTAGCACGCGCCGCTACGGGGTACGGGAGGCGGAATACGCAAAGCGACGAGCAGTTCGCCTGGGCCGAGCACGGTTTTACCCGGCGCGATGCAGAAGTCGGCCACAGGGATGCTGCGCGTGCCGTGTGGCCCGGCAACGGTCGCAGTTGCGCCGAGGACGATCAGCGCCGGGATCGAGTCGCCGCTCGGGGCGGCATTGCACAGATTACCTCCCAGGGTCGCGCGCCGCTGGATTGCCGCCCCGCCGATGATGGAGGCCGCGTCGATCAGCCCCGGATAGTGTTGCCGCACGGCGGGATGGTCGCACAGCCACGCGCAGGAAACCGCCGCGCCGATAGTCAATCCCGCGGTGGGATCGAAGGCGATGCGGTTCAATTCGGGAATGTGTTTGACGTCCACCAACAGCTCCGGCGCATACAGGCCGCGGCGCATCTGCACCAGGAGGTCGGTTCCTCCGGCGAAGGGGCGCGCTTGATGAGTCGAATCGGCCAGCAACGTCACCGCTTCCCCAACAGATGTTGGCGCCTGATAGGTAAATGGTTGCATAGAGGTCCTCCTATTTGAATCGGCGAATAGAGAATCAGCGAATCCCTCAACTTCCCAATCCGCAATCCCTTGCCCCTCAATCTCTTATCCTTCAATCAACAATGCCTGGAATTTCTTGTTGCCCCGAATGTACTCAAAGTCACTGTCGCGTTGGGCCATAGTGCGATAGCGTGGGTTGAGGGCAATGGCTTTTTCCAGCCAGGTGCAGGCGACGTTGGCGTTGTTCATCAGGCCGGCAGCACAGGCGGCGTTGTAGTAGGCGGTCGCATACTGCGGATTGGCGATGACGGCCAGTCGGTAGTCGGCGATAGCCTGCGTGTGGTTGCCCATCCGCACGTGACACAGGCCACGGTTGTTGTAGGCCACGGCGTAGTTTGGATCAAGCGTGATGGCCTGGGTGTAATCTTCCAGGGCGCGCGCATACTGTTGCAACCGGGCGTAAGCCTGTCCCCGATAGTTGTAGGCGATGGCGTTTTCGGGATTGAGTGCGAGCGCCTGGTTGTAATCGGCGATGGCGCGTTGATACTCCTCCAGCGCGGCGTGGGTCAATCCCCGGTTAAGGTAAGCGTCGGCATACGTCGCGTCGAGCTGGATGGCCCGATCGTAATCGGCCATAGCGCGCGTGTAGTCTTTGGTTTTGTAGTATACATTGCCACGGCTGTTGTAGATCAGGGGGTCTTCTGGATGGAGGGCCAACGCTTGATCATAATCGGCCAGGGCCTCGGCGAAGGCGTTTTGCCGCGCGTAGACCAGCCCGCGGTTGTAATAGGCGTCCGCGTGCTGCGGGTTGAGCGCAAGCACCTGGCTGAAGTCGGCGATAGCTTGCGCGTATTGCTGCCGCTGCGCAAAGGCCAGGCCGCGGTCATAATAGGCAGGGACATACGCGGGATCGAGTTCTAGCGCCTTGTTGTATTCGAGAATGGCCTTGTCGTATTCCCCCATGTTCAGATAGATGGTGGCGCGGTGGTGATAGTTGACCGCATTGCTATCAGGCCCAGGAGAAGGGGGGGAAACCGCTTCCGGCGTTTCTGATGCTTCAGGGGCGGCGGGCTTTTCCGGCGGCGCCGATGCTTCCGGGGGGATGCCTATCTCTGGCGGAACTTCTGCACCGCTTGCGGGCGCAGCGGCGATGGATGCTGTTTCGTCTTTCGGTGCGCCCGTCTCCGGCACGGCGACTTTGGCTGTAACCGGCGCCATCGGTGTGGTGATGTCTTCCTTGAGTGGCGTTGGCGTTTCCTTGATCAGCAGATGCGACAGTACGGCGGATTCAGCCTCTGGTTCCACATCAGCTTGGGCTTTCTCTGCAACGGCGCTGATGGGTGAAGCTACCACCGGCGACGCTGAGGTCGCCGCCCTCTCCGGCATAACCGGCTCAGGTGTTGGTATGGTCTCTTCAGCAATAACTGCTTCGCCTTCGAATGTGCTCTCTTCAGGCGCTTCCTCTGCCGGCTCAGCCGTGAAGCGTCCCAGCCGGGCCAGGACGATGGGGCGGATGGCCTGGAGTTCACGTTGGATCGTCTCACCCGCATCTTGACGCCGGGTGCAGGCATCGCAGAAGGCCAGAACCGCTTCCCAATCTTGCTGTTCCAGCGCATGCCAGGCTGTATGCAAAAGGTTGCTCCATTCAACGACCGGGTTTTCGGTCAATTGCGCCTGGGCAGCCTCTTGCCACGTCACCACGATCTCGCCGGCGAGTGGGTAGTAGATACGTAGCGCGGCGAGGAAGGTGGCAACGCCTTGTTGGATGGTTTCTGTATCCTTGAGCATCAACCCGTGATACAGCGCCTCGAGCTTATCGGCGCGCCAATGCGGGTCACGGTAGAGGGTGAGGCCGCCAGGCGTGGCGGTGTTGCCATTCTCGGCGCTGCGCTGCTGATAATAGTTATGGAGTCGAGCGTGGGCAGCCTGCACAAGCGTGGGCGCTTGTTGCTGCGCATAATCGAGCAGGCGGCGGCGCAATGCCGGATGATAGCGCGTAAATCCAGGCGCCGATACAACGAGCGGAGAAGCCAGTAGCCATGCACTCAGGTCAGGATCGGCGCTGTCTGTTGCCGTGTGGACGACGTCCGCATCCAGACGGCGCGCGACGGCGCACTGGAGGACGGCGTCGCGGCGCCGCTGTGGTTCCAGCCATTTGAGATAGCGATCCACCGGCGTGAGCGCCAGGTCTCCGGCGCGCCCGCCTTCGGCGCTCGCCAGCAGCCGCGCCAATGCCGGTAGCCCCGCCGAGAAGGTCACGATGTCCCTCACGCGGTCTGGGGCGGCAATTCCGCAGGCCGTGAGATAAGCGCGGGTCTCGTCCTCGGTGAATGGGGACAGCGTGAAGGTCGCCGTCACCGGCTGGAAGGCCGTCCACGTCTCGTCAAGGGACTGCGCGCCGGCCAGAACGAGCCAGATATTGGCGCGCATCTCGTAGCGGGTGAGCCAGCCCTGCAGCCAGGCTTGCAGGTGCGGGCCGAGACATTCCCAATCATCAAAGCCCACGACGATAGCGCGTACCGTCGCCCAGGCGTTCATATCCTTGACGAAGATCTGGGTCAGTGTCTCGACCGGCGTTTTGACCAGCGCGATCTTGGCCGGGTTGCCGAAACGCTCGAACAGGTACTTGTTCCACGCCTCAGTTTGCATCTCCTGCGCTTCGGCCACGTCGCCCAGCAAGTCGAACACCCCGCCCGGCGTGTGGAAGTCCTCGGCGACGATGCGCGTGCAGGCTGTGTATTCCTCGTAACGTTCCTCGAAGGCCGAGAATGGCGTCCCCGCCTCGGCGAACTGTTGCGCCAGCCGGAGCATCGTTTGCAAAATGGTTTGTTCGCGGACGGCGGTAGCCTGCGTTGCATCCACCTGAACCGTCACCGCATTGTGTTCCTCTGCGATGGCGCGAAATTGCCTTAACAGTGCGCTCTTGCCCACGCCGTCCGGCCCGTGTAGGGCAAAAATCAGATAAGCGGGCACTTGATACAAAAAGTTTAGCCGGAACAGCTCCTGTTCACGCTCACGTCCGATAAAGAGCGAGCCGTGGCGCTGCTCCAGAAGTTTTTGCCAGGTAGTGGCTCTCCCGATCATACGTCCTCCTCTGTCGTTTGGTGGGCACTTACCGGGATAGACACCGTGGTTTGTTTGTCTGGGACTAAGGTGCAGCCTCTCTGTGAATCTATCCCGTGCCGTTGCCTTTCAATTGGCTTCTAGTTTATCCCGATTAGAAAAACGAGCAACTGACGTTGAGACATTCTCACTACAGCAGTTTGCAAATTTCCCTTATTGCACTAAAGTATAAAGGATAGCGAGTGGCGATTAGGGATTGGGGCGTTCAATCCCTGATCTCAGTAGATCTGGTTTTACCCGGTTTGGATCGCCAGATGCAGACCGGAACGGGGATCTGACGATCACCTTGGAGTATCTTTCGATCTACTGAATCTCCAATCTTACATTTCGATCTTAGATTCTGGTAGAGGAGCTGTGATGAAATCCAAAACGACTTTACAAAAGGCAATCTATGCCGATCCAACTCAGCCTATTTCTGTGCGGGTGGCCGACTTGATCTCGCGGATGACGCTGCCGGAGAAGGTCTCGCAGATGTTGCACAGCGCACCGGCGATTGAGCGTCTGGGCATACCGGCCTACAACTGGTGGAACGAGTGCCTTCACGGGGTGGGACGAGCCGGCATTGCTACGGTCTTCCCGCAGGCCATCGGTATGGCCGCCACGTGGGACGTCGATTTGCTGCACCAGGTTGCCGTGGCGATCTCCGACGAGGCGCGCGCTAAACATCACGCGGCGTTG
>JAIOAS010000220.1 GCA_019873725.1 Chloroflexota bacterium
ACCGCCGACCTTGTGCGCGAACTCTGGTCGCAGACCTACAACCGCGAGGGCAAGCCCGACTGGTCGCACATCTTCCCCTACTACCACGAGGGCATCGTCTTCCAGGACAGCATCCAGCGCATCGAAGGCATCGAGGCGTTCAAGGCGTTGTGCAACCGCCTCACCCGGCGCTGCGAGCAGATCGACATGGACATTCTCTCGGTCGTCATGGAGGGCCGTGACATTTTCCTGCAATGGAAGATGCAGATGCAGTTCAGACGGTGGCCCAGTTCGCCTGTCTATGGCTGTACCAAACTCACCCTCGGCGACGACGGCAGGATCATCGAACAGCGCGACTACTACGACCTCTGGGGTGACATCATCAACGGCATCCCCGGATTCCGCCGGCTCTACCGGTGGTTTATGCACAAGTATTTCGGATAAAGGGTAATGAACCACAGAGACACAGAGAGCACGGAGATTTTTTAATTTTGCTCTGTGTTCTCCGTGTCTCTGTGGTTAGTTTCGCCAGGAGTAGCAATGAAATTGCCGGAGGAGTTGCAGTTCATCGCCAATGCGCGGCTGCCGCAGAAGACGACAGACGCGCGTATGGATGGCCGCGTCTGCATCGTCACCGGCGCGACGTCGGGCGTGGGACTCGCGGCGGCGCAGCGATTGGCGCGTGGTGGGGCGCACCTCGTGCTCGTCTGCCGCAACGGCGAGAAGGCGGCTGCGGTGCAGGCGGAACTGGCGCGTGAGTACGGCGTCCAGACGGACGTGGTGCTGGCCGACTTCGCGCGGCTCGCGGATGTGCGCGCTGCCGCTGCAACGATCCTGGAACGCTATCCCCGCATCGACGTGCTCATCAACAATGCCGGCGTCCACATGACGCGCCGCACGTTGACCGTCGATGGGCACGAAACCGCGTTTGCCGTCAACCATCTGGCCTCGTTTCTCCTCACCCGCCTGCTGCTCGACCGGCTCCAGGCCAGCGCCCCCGCCCGCATCATCCAGGTGAACTCCCAGGGACATCGCTTCGGCGGGCTAGACCTGGACGATCTCACTTGGGAACGACGCCATTACATAGGATTGCGCGGCTACGGCGCGGCGAAGACGGCGCAGTTGCTCACAGTTTGGGAACTGGCGGACCGCCTGGCGGGGAGCGGCGTCACGATCAACGCGATGCATCCCGGCACGGTGAAGAGCAATATCGGGATGAACAACGGCCTGCTCTACCGGTTATACAACCGCATCGTGATCCACCCCTTCTTGAAAGACCCGGCGATTGCCGGCGACGCGCTCTACTATCTGGCAGCCGCGCCGGAAATGGCCGAGGTGAGCGGGAAGTTCTTCAATTTGACGATCGAGGAAAAGCCAGCGGCGCACGCGCTGGACCGCGATCTCGGCAAGCGGGTGTGGGCGATTAGCAATCAGCTTTCAGCAATCAGCGAGCAGCTTTCAGCAGTCAGCTATCGGCAAACGAAAGAGCTGAAAGCTGACGGCTGAAAGCTGACGAGTATCAGCGAGGTGAATATGGATTACGACGTGATTATTGTGGGAGGCGGGATCGCCGGGTTGACGGCGACGGCTTATCTGGTAAAGGCCGGGTACAAGACGCTGCTCTGTGAGAAGGAGCGCCGCTGCGGCGGCCTGGTCAACAGCTTCGAGCGCAACGGTTTCGTCTTCGACGGCGGTATCCGGGCCATCGAGAACTCCGGCATCGTTTTTCCGATGCTTAGACAGCTTGGGCTGGACATCGACTTCGTCAAAAGTCCAGTCTCGGTCGGGATCGAGGATCGCGTGATCCGGCTCGCGTCCATCGAGGATATCGCAGCATACCAGGCGTTACTCACCGACCTGTTCCCGGAGAACAAAGACGAAATCGCCGCGATCATCGAGCGTATCCGGGTGATTATGGGCTACCTGGACGTGCTCTACGGGATCGACAACCCGCTGTTCCTGGATATGAAGAAAGACCGCGACTATCTGCTCAAGGTCATCCTGCCCTGGATGCCAAAGTACGCGCTCACCATCCGCAAAATCTCTGCGCTGAGCGAGCCGGTCGTCGATTACCTGCGCCGCTACACACAGAACCAGAGTCTGCTGGATATGATCACACAACACTTCTTCCAGGCCACACCCGCATTTTTCGCGCTCAGCTACTTCAAGTTGTACCTGGACTACAACTATCCGCGCGGCGGCACCGGGACACTGCCCGATAAACTGGTACGCTTCATCGAGGCTCACGGTGGCACGATCAGCACAGACACAACCATTGTCGCCGTAGACCCGGAGAAACGGCGCGTGAGCGACGCGCGGGGTCAAACGCACGGCTACCGGGGACTCATCTGGGCCGCCGATGCAAAGACACTCTACCGGATCATCGACCTACAAACAATCGGGGACGCCGCCGTGCAGCGCGCCGTGAGGGAACACCAGGCCGCCGTCGCCGATAAATCCGGCGGGGATTCGGTCCTCACGGTCTACCTGGCGCTGGACCTGGACAAGAGCTACTTCGCCAGTCGGGCCAGCGCGCACTTCTTCTACACGCCGCGGCGCGACGGGCAATCCAAAGCCGGGCCGTGGCCGGTCGGCGAGAGCCGTGAGACCATCGAACGCTGGTTGGAGCAGTTCTTCGCCCTCACGACCTACGAAATCTCGTGCCCGGTGATGCGCGACGAGACCCTGGCCCCGCCTGGCAAAACGGGCCTCATCGTCAGTATGCTGTTCGATTACCGACTCACGAAGTCCATCCAGGAGATGGGGTGGTACGAGGACTTCAAAGCCCGCAGTGAAGCGCACATCCTCGACACGCTGGATGCCTCGATATTTCCGGGGATCAAGGCCGCCGTCCTGGAGCAATTCTGTGCCACGCCGCTGTCACTCGCCAGGATCACCGGCAACGCGGACGGCGCGATCACCGGCTGGGCTTTCACCAACGCCAGTATCCCGGCGGAACACCGGCTGCCCAAGATCGCCGGGGCCATCCGCACACCCATCCCCGGCATCTTCCAGGCGGGACAATGGACATTCAGCCCGTCCGGACTGCCCACGTCGATCCTCACGGGCAAACTCGCAGCGGATGCGGTGAGCAAGAGGTTGAAAAGGGAAAGGGTAGATCATTTTCAAAATAACAGGAGGTTCAACGGATGCGCATAAAGCCATTGTTGCTACGAAGATCGAAGAATGACGCTTGCGAATTTACCAGATTCCAGGCAGAACAGCATAACCGGGCAAAGGTTTGCCAAACGCGGAAGCCTTCGCGGCGCTCGAGGCGCTGGCCGATGCGATTCAGGCAAAGCATGCGGCGCTGTAGCGAGTGTCATCCCAACATTTGCATCCACTGAAACCTGAGTACAATTAAGATTGTAGCCTGAACGAGAAGGAAGTAAGGAGTAAGGGGAACACATTCCTACTCCATACTCCGTACTCCATATCCACTGAAAAGGAGCGTACCATGCAAATCATCGGCGAAAAAATCAACGGGACCCGCAAACGGGTCGGGCAGGCCATCCTCGACAGAGATGTGAACTATATCCAAAACCTCGCCCGCCGCCAGGCCGAGGCCGGGTCGACCTGGCTCGACGTGAACGCCGGCACCCAACCCAGCCGGGAACCGGACGATCTGGTATGGTTGATCGATACGGTGCAGGCCGTGACCGAGACGCCGTTATCACTCGACAGCGCCAATCCGGCGGCGCTGGCCGCGGCGATCAAAGCCGTCAACAAAACGCCCTTGATCAACTCGATCAGCGGTGAGTCGAAACGGCTAACCGAGGTGCTGCCCCTGGTAGCCGAGCACGGCTGCCCGGTCATCGCCCTGGCGATGGACGACCGGGGCATCCCCGAAGACAGCGCCACGCGCGTCGAGGTGATCCACAAAGTCCTGGCTGCCACCCGCGCTGCCGGCATCCCCGACACGCGCGTGTACGTGGACGCCCTGGCCATGACCATCAGCACCAACACACAGAGCGCACTGATCTTTTGCGATACCATCCGCACGATCCACGCGGCCTACCCAGAGGTGCATTTCACGGTCGGGTTGAGCAACATTTCATTTGGATTGCCGGCCCGTTCATACATCAATCGCGCCTTCCTGACGCTGGCGTTGGCCGCGGGGCTGGACTGCGCGATTCTCGATCCCCTGGATCAGGAATTGCGGGCTGCGTTGCTGGCCGCCGAGCTGGTGCTGGGACGCGACAACTATTGTTTGAAGTACGTCCGGGCCTACCGGGCCGGCATGTTCGACAAGGCCGCAAATTAACCGTCACCTTCCCGAAAGCTTCCCAAAGACGGCTTCCGGGACAATCATCGCAGAACTATTCGACTAAAGGCTATCAGACTACATTCAAGGAGGTTAAGTATGTCGCAACAATTGATCGATGCCATCGCTGATATGCGGGAAGGAGATGCCCTGGCGCTGGTCAAAGAGATGGCAGACAGCGGCGTCAAGCCGTTTGTCATTCTGAACGACGTCAAGGCGGCTATGGACGTGATCGGCCAGCGGTACGAGGAGGGCACGTACTTTCTACCTGAACTGATGTTGGCCGGTGAAATGATGAACCAGATTATGGCAATAGTCAAACCTGCGCTAGCCGAGTCGGCAGAAGAAGAACACCTTGGCAAAGTGCTCATCGGCACGGTCAAAGGGGACATCCACGACATCGGCAAAGACATCGTTACCTTCATGCTCAAAGTCAGCGGGTTCGACGTCCTTGACCTGGGCGTCGACGTCCCTGAGCAAAAGTTCGTCGATGCCATCAAGACATTCCAGCCGCAGGTGGTGGGTCTGAGCGGATTCCTGACCCTGGCCTTCGACCAGATGAAGACCACCGTCGAGGCCATCGAAAAAGCCGGGCTACGTGATCAGGTAAAAATTATGATCGGCGGCGGGCAAATGGACGAAGCCGTCAAGGAGTTTGTCGGTGCAGACGCTTACGGCAAGGATGCGATGGCCGCCGTCAAATTAGCGAAAGGTTGGGTAGGAGGGTAACCATGGACAAGCTAGAAGCCGCTTTCGAAAGATTGCTTTCGCCGAAAGGCCCTGATGGGAACGACGTGCAGTTCCAGAGCGCGGAGGCCAAGGCTAACTACCAGGCCAGCATCACCCGGCTCAGGGACGCCATTCAACTGCGCGAGCCCGACCGGGTCCCGGTCACGGTGTTGCCGAGCATGTTCCCATACCTCAATGCCGGGATGACTGTCGAAGAAGCGATGTATGATTATGACAAATGCACCGCGGCCTTCAAACAATTCATCCTGGAACTCAAGCCCGATATGCATATCGGCGCTTCGGCGCCTGGACCGGGCAAATTCTACGAAATTCTCGACTACAAGCTCTACTCCTGGCCGGGCCACGGTGTCGCGCCGGAACATTGCTACCAGTGCAACGAGGCCGAATATATGACGGCGGACGAGTACGATCTTTTCATGATGGATCCGTCGTTTTATTTCAGGAATTTCTACCTACCGCGTGTGTTCGGCGCGTTGAGCGGATTCTCGATGCTCGCGCCCTACACCAGCATCCTCGAAATGTACGGTGTGGCTTTCAACTTTGTCCCGTTCGCGCTGCCGCCTGTGCAGGCCACCTTCCAGAAGCTCTTCGAGGCCGGAGCCGAAGCCCTCAAATGGGCGATGGCGACCGGCGCTTCAGACGGGGAATTGACTACGCTGGGGTTCCCGACAATCCTCGGCGGCTTCACCAAAGCGCCGTTCGACGTCCTCGGCGATACCCTGCGCGGCACCAAGGGCATCATGCTCGATATTTACCGTCAGCCCGACAAACTACTCGCGGCGATGGACAGGTTGGTGCCCATTATGATTGCGATGGGTGTGGGTGCGGCCCAGCAAACCGGGAAGCCCCTCATCTTCATCCCGCTGCACAAAGGCGCGGACGGTTTCCTCTCTGACGCGCAATTCAAGAAGTTCTACTGGCCCACTTTGAAGCAAGTCATACTCGGCCTGATCGAGAACGGCTGTATCCCCTTCCCCGCGCTCGAAGGGCATTGGGGTTCGCGTCTCGAAGTCATCCAGGACATCCCGAAAGGCAAGACGGCCTGGATGGTCGACCAGACCGATATGGCGGAGGTCAAGAAGACACTTGGTCAGAATGCCTGCCTCATTGGCAATGTGCCTTCCTCCCTGCTTAAACTGGGCACGGTGCAGGAGGTGAAGGACTACGTCAAAAAGATCATCGACATCGCCGCTCCTGGTGGAGGCTTCATCCTGAGCAACGGCGCGTTCTTCGACGAGGCCAACTGGGACAACGTCAAAGCGATGGTCGCGGCCGGCAGAGAATACGGCGTTTACAAATAGTCGTCTTCCATACAACAAGGAGGATGCAGGTTCCGCTCAATCACTTGAACTTGCATCCTCCAATCCATACTGAAAGTGTTGCAGCTTGCCATTTCACTCTCTACATGATACAATCCTACCAGTGAGAGAAGTGCAAAATGACAACGCGACAGATTGTGGTAAATGTTCCAGAAAAGATACTCTTGGCCGAAAAGACCGATGAGGTTACCTTTGCCCAAGAGCTGCGGGTCTTAGCGGCGGTCAAGCTATATGAACTTGGGCGTCTTTCCTCCGGTCGCGCTGCCGAATTAGCCGGTATGCCTCGCGTAGAATTTCTACTAACACTCGGTCGCTATAAAGTTTTCCCCTTCGAAGCCGAATTGCGTGAATTGGAACACACCCATGCCTGACGCAATTTGCAACACATCGCCCTTGCTCTATCTGTACCGCATCGAGGTAGCCAATTGGCTACCTCAGTTGTTTGGTGAGATATGGACACCGCGTGCGGTCATACGCGAGTTACAAGAAGGGCAACATAGAGGCTATGACGTTCCCAATCCAAGCAAGTATAAGTGGCTCAGAGTCGTTGATCCTCACGCCGTGCCATCAGAGTGGTTGACGCTGGACTTAGGCCGGGGAGAGTTAGCCACAATGGCACTGGCGTTAGAAAATCCAGAAAGAGTTGTATTGTTGGACGATGGATTGGCACGCCGTATTGCAGAGGCGGCCGGACTGACAGTCTGGGGCACCTTACGCATACTGCTTGAAGCAAAATCCCGTGGTTGGATCGAGAGTGTAGGGCCGCTACTTGATCGTTTGGCAGTTACAGGAATGTGGATTTCACACGATGTACGACAACGGGTATTAGCTTTGGCAGACGAAAAGGAAAGCTAGATAACGGTCTGATGAAAATCGCTCTAGCCCAGATCAACCCCACGATTGCCGACCTGCCAGGCAACGTCGAACGCTGCCTGGACGCCATCGAAACGGCGCGACGCCAGGGCGCCGACCTCGTTGTGCTGCCCGAATTGGCGATTCCCGGCTACCCGCCCCGCGACATCCTCTGCGACGCCAGCTTCACCGAAGCCGTCTTCGAGGCCACGCGCGACCTGGCTCGCCGTGCAGCAGGCGGCCCGCCCGCCATCGTCGGCACGGTCACAGCCAGCGGACGTCACCCGCCGCACCATCCGGGCCTGTACAACGCCGCAGTCCTCCTGCGCGGCAGCGACGTGCAACTCGTCGCCGCCAAACGGCTGCTGCCCACCTACGACGTCTACTTTGAGGCACGCTGGTTCCTGCCGGGGCCGCCTTCCTCGCCCGTGACCATCGCCGGGACTCGGATCGGTGCGCTAATCTGCGAAGACCTCTGGGATGACGGTTATGACGTTCACCCACCCGCCGACTTGCTGGCCGCAGGGGCCGAACTCCTCATCGGCATCTCCGCCTCGCCTTTCCGGCGCGGAACGTTCGCGCACCGCCTCGCCGTGATGCGCCGCCCGCGCTGCCCGCTGGTCTACGTGAACCTGGTCGGCGCCAACGACGAACTCATCTTCGACGGCCGCAGCTTCGCCCTCGACGCTGACGGCAACCTCGTCGCACAACTCCCCGCGTTCGAGGGGGCTGTCCAGGTCGTGGATATAGAAGCAAGAGGCAAGACGCAAGAGGCAAGGGGCAAGGGGCAAGAAGCAAGAGGCAAGGGGCAAGAAGCAAGAGAAGAGCATCCTGCATCTTGCATCTTGCATCCTGCATCTTGCATCCTGCATCCTGCATCTTGCATCCTGCATCCTGAAGAAGAGCTTTTCCACGCATTGGTCCTCGGCATCCGCGACTTCGCCCGCAAGAACGGCATCCCGCGCGCCTTCCTGGGGCTTTCGGGCGGGGTGGACTCTGCCGTCGTCGCCGTGCTCGCCGCTGAGGCGCTGGGGCCGGAGAACATCACCGCCGTCGCCATCCCCTCGCGTTACAGCGACCCACGCTCCACGTCCAGCGCGCGCGAACTGGCGGAGGCACTCGGCATCGGCTTCGAGGTGGTAGACCTGGAGCCGCTCCACGCCGCCGCAGAAAGCGCGCTCGGTGCGTTGCTGGGGTACGGCACGGCGGCTGAAAACGTCCAGGCGCGACTGCGGGCGATGGTCTTGATGGCGTTTGTCAACCGCGATGGGGGAATGTTGCTCAATACGAGCAACAAAACCGAACTGACGGTAGGCTACAGCACGCTCTACGGCGATATGGCCGGCACACTTTGCCCCATCGCCGACCTCACCAAACCGGAAGTCTACGCGCTGGCGGAGTGGATTCAGGAAACACGGGGCAATATCATCCCACGCTTTATCATCGAGCGACCCCCTTCTGCCGAACTCAAGCCGGATCAGGTGGACCCCTTCGATTATCCGAAGATTTCACCCATTCTGGAACAGCTCATCCAGGAGAACCGCAGCAACGCCGCCATCCGCCGCGCCGAGCACAAACGCTGGCACATGGGCGTCATCCTCAAGGTGAGCGAAAAGGCGTTCGGCACCGGGCGGATGATTCCCATCACACGCAAGTAGTCG
>JAIOAS010000221.1 GCA_019873725.1 Chloroflexota bacterium
TCCATATCGGCGCAGAAAAGGATCGGGTGGCGTTCCAGGGTCTCGTCAGGGAAGACGACGTCTCCACAGTAGCAGGTATGGCTCGCGCCAACGCCGATTTGTTGCGGGGCGTGTCCCGGCAAGGGGAGGATGTCCACCGGTATCCCGGCGATCTCCTGTGAGCCTGGTGCTAGGGGGACGACGGTCTCTACTCCCTGCCGCACCAGGGTGAACTTTCCCTGCAACTCGGCGATAGGGGCGGCGCCGCCGTAGAGAAACAGCGGTTCCAGCAGCGGGTGGGCGGCAAAGACGCCTTCCAGGGACGGGGCGTAGACCGGGATGTCGGCCTGTTGCGCCAGCCATCCCGCGCCGCCGAAGTGATCCGCGTGCCCGTGGGTGATGATGAGGGCGGCTGGTTTTGCGCCTGCATCTGCCACGGCGCGCAACGCTTTCTTCGCGGCATCTTTATCCAGCCCCGCGTCGATGATGATCGCCTGCCCTTCGCGGATGATGACGCCAATATTCGAGCCGCCGGTCAAAGCAAAATTGCCGTTGCCTAGCGCATACCATTGGGTAGCCACACGCTTTACCCCAGGTTGCCGATGTGTGCTTGCAATTCACGCGCCGAGATTTTGAGATAGCGATCGGGGATGATCTGCGCCATTTCGTCTTCGGTGAGACGGATGCGCAGGATCTCAAGCGCGTCTTCCGGCGACTGGCCCCAGGCCAGCTTTTGTTTGCCGTTCTTCATCTCGAACAAGTACATTGCGTGAGGATGGGTGAAACTGCTCATGCTTTCTGTAGTGCCTCCGTGTAAACGCCGGGCTTTTGCCGGTCGAGTGGGGAGAGTCCACGGTTGACTTCGTCGTCATACTTTCCGGCCAACAGGTCGCGGTAGAAAGCGTAATCGACCCCCTTCACTTTTTCATCACCGGGGAAGCGGTGATAGTTCTCTTTCGACATCAGGCTCTTGCCCTCGGCGATGAGCTGGTAGCCCAGCGCCGATCCCGGATACGGCGCGTAGTACGAGAACGAGGGCAGCACATAGCGCATCGACTTGACCATGCGCATCGTCTTGAAGGCGTCTTCGGGCGTCTCGCCGGGGATGCCGAGGATGATGTTGGCCCACAGTCGCGGCGGTTTGCGCCCCTGGCGCTCGAATTCCGCGCCTAACTTGTTGACCAGATCGATGGTGAAGTAATTGTCCTCCTCGGTGCACTCCTTGTTGAGCAGGCGCAGGATGCGGTCGCTGCCCGACTCGAAGCCGATGGAAATGAGGTCCCAGTTCGTCTCGCGCACCAGCGCCTCGAAAAGATCGGGCCATTGGCGCACGGTATCAGAACGGGCGGCGGCCCAATACGACCACAACTTGTTGGCCCGGCGCGGGTATTTCTCGATCCATTCCTTGAGCCAGGCGGGATTCTGAAAGAACATCGAGTCGTGAATGACCACCGAGCCGACCGTGTAGTGAGCGTCGAGATAGTTCAGTTCGTCGATGACCATATCCACCGGACGGCGGCCCATGTGGGGGATGTAGGAGCTTTCGTTGCAGAAGACGCATTGCCAGGGACACACCCGGCTGGTAAGCATCGTGGCGACCGGCGGCGGTCCCCAGCCACACGCGGGTTCCAGCGGCCAGGGGAAGGTGCGGCGCAGGCGGCGGTGCGGCTTGGGCCAGAGTGTGCGGTCGATCATCGGCCATTCGGCCATCGAACGGGCGCCCACCCCCTCGACGACGCGCGGAAACGCCTGTGGATCTTTTGCCAGATCGACGATGGTTTTCTCGCCCGGCCCCTTGCAAATGTGGTCGAATTCGGGCACTTCGAGCATTTCATCGGTGGCGACGGTGGCATGCATTCCGCCGGTGAGCACTACGCCATTCGGGTTGATTTGCTTGAAGAGCTGCGCGGCTTTGCGTGCGACCGGGTACGTGTAGCTGCGCACGTTCATGATCATCATCTCATAGCCCGGCAGTTGCTTTTCCAGTTGTGACCACTGCGTAATCAGCCGCGTCGAAAGGATGTCGGTCATGAGGCCGTTCTGGTGCATAATCGTGCGCAGCAGGCCCAGGCCGTGATCTTGCCACTGCTCGTGCGGCCCATTCGGGTTGACCAGGTCGCCTAGATCACCTAGATCGAGCCAGAGGATTTTGGATTTTTCGCGCTGTGATTCGCCGCGCTTGCGCGTCAAAAAATTGAACATGCTCACTCCTCAAAGATATTCTCGGTAACAGCCCGACGTCGAGCTGTAACGAAGTATTCTAACGCCAAAGTCGTGCTTGGCAAGGGTCGCTGCATCCAACAGAGATCTAACGATCCCCTTGAAGCAGAATAGTGAGACCCTATAGGTCATTCTGATCCACTCACCCGCCCCGGCGACGGTTGATAGCTGATGTAGAAATCGCGCGAGCAGTCGTTGCGGTCGTACTCAGGCGGGTAGCGCTTGAGCGAGGCGTTTGACGGGAACGTGCTGTCCGAGTCTATCGGGAAGGGGATGACGCCCGCGCGCGGTATGCCACCCCACGCCGCACTGTCAACAATGGTGTCTGTCGCATCCAGAAGCAGTACCTCGTCACTCGCGTTGCCTAACGCCAACCCGAAGCCTTCCCATTGTGCGACCGGTGACATATCGGGCACGAGCGGGTCGCAGGCGGTCCACTCGTAGGTGGGATTGAGGCCATAGCGCGTGGCGAATTCCGTCGCGCACGCCGCCACGACGATCACTTGTTTGGGTAAGAGCTGCGCACCCGCCGGGAACGTGTACCGTCCGTCGCCATAATCACCGCTGTTCAACGCATCGCCGACGCTCCACCCGCTCAGATTGACGGTGTCGAAACCGGGATTGTAGATCTCGATCCATTCCTTATTCGCGTCTTCACCTTCGGGATTGATGAAAACCTCGCTGATGAGCGGGTAGGTGACCGGCGGGACGTAATCGCGCATCACGAGCGGCAGGTAGATGCGGTGCACCATCGGTCCGTGGCTGAGCGCCCAGTCGTGATCGAAAACTTCGCGCAGATAGGCGTAACCTGCCGGAGATTCAAACTGCAAGGCAACCTCCCGGTTGATTTTATTCGAGGTCTCCGTCCCATTGATGCTGCCCAGATGCACCCATTGCGCGTCGCCCGTATCTACCAGGAAAATCTTGGCGTGGATGCCCAATCCGGTGATGTTTCCGAGACGACATTGCAGGGTGGGAAGATGCAGGCTCTTCAAGTAGAGGCAGGTGGCGGTGTTGCTGCTATCCGAAAGCGGATCGTCGTAGTAGGCGTCGAGCAGCACGCGCACGGTCACGCCCCGTTTTGCCGCCTCGACGAGGGCTGCCAGTCGTGGATTGCGGCCGGGCGCTTCGAGCCATACCATGCCGGTGTTGCTCGTCCAGATGAACGGCTCGTTCAACTGCATTATGTCGATCGTGCCACTCAGGGTGTTGTTCAAGAGTCCGATGAGGGCATCCTGATCGCGCAGCGTATGTTCCGGCGCGTGCAGCAGGGTGAGATGCGTGGCCGTGGTTGCCAGTGTCGGGCTGAAGGCGACGGTGTACGTCGTCCAATCGGGTGGCGGCAGAGGGACGAAGGATTGCGGCGGCGCGTAGGCGTCTGAATAGGGGAACACGTCGATGTGGTGAATGGGGTCGCAATCGAGGCGGAACAGTGCGTTGAGACGGGCGATGACGGCGGCGTTATCGGTGAGCATCACGAATCCGCGGTGGCCCATCGTGCCGTTTTCGGGGATGTCGGACGGCATTGAGTTTTCACCGAAATTGTCGGTGCTGATGATGGCGCGCGCATTGTCGATGACGATGAATTTGGCGTGTTGGTAGCGGTAACGCGACGTGCTGCCCCCCATCAAGTAGACGGTGCTGGCAGGCGGATTGTGCAACCGCTGCAAGATCCACTTTTCGTCGTTGGTTATACCTCCGACAGGGGCGCTATCCAGTAAGATGGTGACGGCAACGCCGGCTTGAATGCGCGCGTTGATGGCTTCGTAGAGTGGAATGCTGTTTAGCGTATAACTCTGGATGATCAGGCTCTTTTGTGCCGAGGTCACCGCATCCAGCACGAAATTCAGCATCCTATCCGGCGCGACGGCAAGCGTGATCGCACTTGTTGCGTCGACCTCGACCGGGAAGAAGAGCGCCTCCAGATCCCAGCCCGGATAGCGCAGTTTGCGCCCGTTGAACGGATCATCGGGGTCTTGCGCCCAATCACGCGCGCTGTCTGTATCGGCAACAGGCAAGCCCGTGCTGGCGTCGAGTTTGCGGTAGAGCACCTGGCCCAGGTTGTTGTAACTGGCGTAAGGGTGGGGGACGGCAGGTCCTTGCCAACCGGCTTCTGGGATGCCTTTGCCGTAAGCGAGCACGTCTACCGGCGTGCCGCCTGCATCGATGAGATAGGCGACCTCGCCATCGTCGGTGAAGCCGGGCCAACTGCCCGTGAGCAGTGACGCGGGGCGCGTGATGGTGGCACTCGCCCAATCGGCGTCGAAGCCCCATATCGGGTAAAAGCCATCGGCGTTCTGTGCCAGCCAGAGTGTTTGTCCTGCCGCGATTTGCGCTCCGGCTGGGAAGCATGCGCGGCTGGTCGAGCTGACTTTGTCGTCGATACACCAACCCTGGAGAGCGACTGTGAACGGGCTCAGGTTGATGAGAGCGACGGTCTCACCGCTGCCGCCATAATTGCCCGGCTGTACGGCGTAGAGCTGCACGTTTGGCTGGACCGGCATGCTCCACGTTGCGCTGGCCGTTTCGCCCGTCTGCGCGGTTGCCGTGGCGACGTTGGTGAGGATGGGAGTGCTCACTTCACCGAGCGCCAGTGTGAGTGTGATGCGTCCATTGGCTGCTGGCGCGAGGTCCCCAACGTCCCATACGAGGGTGGCGGTATCCGGTTGGGTGAAGGTATAGGGCGCAGTTTGCGCGACGAAGGCTAATCCCGTGGGCAGCGTATCGGTGAGCCGGACATTTTGGGCAGTCATACCGCCGGTGTTGCTGACGATGAGGGTGTACGTCAGCGGCGTGTTGGGGAGCGCCAGCGCCGGTCCGATTTTGGTCAACGCCAGGGCCGGCGCAGGGGCGCTGAGCTGCGTCGCCCATTGTACGATGTTCGTCGCGGGTGTGATCTCAGGAACAGCACTGGTGGCGTCGAGGGTGTTGGTGATCATCCCTACAATGTTTGTGGGTGCGTAGACAGAAACGGTGATGATGGTTGTGTTGCTGACGGCTATATCGCCCAAATCCCAGCGCAGCGTCCGCGCGTCCACGATGGTGGGATAGGGAGATGTGCTGGTCACATAGATTGTGTCAAGAGGAAGCGTGTCGGTGAGTGTAGTGCTCAACGCAGTGATGTGGCCGAGATTATCGCAGCGCAGGGTGTACGTTAGCAGCATCCCCTGTTGCGCGTAGACCGGGCCGCTTTTGTGGACAACAAGATCGGCGGCGGAAACGGAGTTGCGGTGTTTCGGTGTGCCGTTGATCGGTGCGCCGTTGGCGTCCAGGCCGTTGCGGGGATCGCCGGTGTTTGTTCCCCAATTGGAAGGTGTGTCGGGCGCGCTGCTATCGGCGCGTTCCATCGTGGACTTCGTCGTATTGGAGCCGGCAGGCCATGCGCCGCCAGATACGTTTGCCGTATCGATGATGTTGTTCGCTGCATCGTATAATGTGATGGCCTCGCCGGTGTTGCTTAGCCCGTTCCCGCCAAAAGTCCCAATCCAGTCTGCCGGAATGTCGCTGACGGTGTTATCGTCCGTGCGCTCGATGAGGTAGTAGCCGTGTGGCCCGATCTCACCGTTGAGGACCAGGTTCAGGCCGTCAACCGTGGTCACTCTCCACCCAACAAGGGAAATGGAAATGGCGGTGTTGTTGTACAGTTCGATCCACTCATCGGTGGCTGCTGCTGCCGTGCCCATCCATGCGACTTCGTTGATGATGACATCTCCGGGAAGGGCGTTGGAGACCAACGGAGCGGTTGCGAGTGCATGGGGTTGTATTCCCAAAGCGGCGATGACCATCAGAATCCCACTGCCGATCAATGCCCATACAATGCGATGTACTTTCATAGGGGGCCTCCTTTTTCGTTTACGGGTGCATTTCAGTTCAGGGGCAATGCTCGCTGTGGCCGGTCTCTGACCGCGCCACTCTCTGGATCAGGCGATGCGCAGACGCGGTCTGGAGACCGGCCTGAGCATCTCCCGGAGATCGATCGCCCCTATTCTGAAATGCCCCCTCGTTTACGGTCGAGTTGTCTTTTGTCAGTCTTTGTTGTCCTGTCTGGTAAAAATATACACTGAAAACTGCTAAATCACCAATCGCCGATTTCTCATTACGCCGCTCTGGTAGTACAATAGAGCCGTATTGCTATTTGATCTATAAGCCATTGCAGAGAGGTGCTATGATTCATACCGAGAATTTGACCAAGAAATTTGGCGACCGCACGGCAGTCGAGGCGCTGACGTTGGATGTGCGCGAGGGCGAAGTCTTCGGCTTCCTCGGTCCCAACGGGGCGGGCAAGACGACGACGGTGCGGATGCTCACCACACTCATCGGCCCCACATCGGGTACGGCGGTGGTCAACGGATTCCGCGTGGGGCAGAATGACACCGATATCCGCCGCTGCACCGGCATCTTGACCGAGACGCCCGGCATGTACGATCGCTTGAGTGCCGAGAAGAACCTGACGATTTTTGCCAACCTTTACGAAGTGGCGGACGTGAAGGGGCAGGTGGAGAAGTATCTGCGCCTCCTGGGGCTGTGGGACCGCCGCGCCGATCTTGTCGGCAATTTTTCCAAGGGGATGAAGCAGAAGCTCGCCATCTGCCGCGCCTTGCTCCACGAACCGGCGCTGGTCTTTCTTGATGAGCCGACGTCGGGCCTGGACCCGGAGGCCGCCCGGCTGGTGCGTGACTTTATCGAGGAGATCAAGACGCAGGGACGCACGATCTTTCTCTGTACGCATAACCTTGACGAGGCCGACCGGCTCTGCGACCGCATCGGCGTGATGAAGCAGCGTTTGATCACCGTGGACACGCCTACGAATCTGCGCCAGAAGCTTTACGGACGCAAGGTGGTCTTCCACCTGCGCCAGGCCGACGATGCGCTGCTGGCCCGCGTGCGTGCGCTGCCGTTCATCAAGGATGCGCAGCGGGTGGATAACAAGCTCGTGCTTGGGCTAGACGACCCGGAAACGCACAATCCGGTCCTGGTGCGGCTGCTGGTGGAGGCCGGCGCCGACATCCAATTCGTCGGCGAGTTGCGTCACTCGTTGGAGGATGTGTACCTGTCACTGGTTGGCTCAACGGATAAGGCGGATTGAAGGCAAAAATCCGTTCAAATCCCGTTGAATCCGTTGACATTTTGGGAGGACTGTAATGCCTAAGATATGGACAATCGTTGACAAAGAATGGGCCGAGGTGTTCAAAAACCGATTGGTGCTGTTCACTGTGATTTTTATGCCAATCCTGTTTACTGCATTGCCGCTGCTTATGGTCGCGATTGGCGGTTCGCAGGCGGATATTGGCGATGTCACAGATTTGCCGGCTTCGTACCAGGAAATGTGCGGCGACCTCACCGGCTCGGCTTGCTTTACCCTGATGATGGTCAATCAGTTCCTGCTGCTGTTCATGATGATGCCACTGATCATTCCCGTGACGATCGCGGCGTACAGCATTGTGGGCGAAAAGACGACCCACTGCCTGGAGCCACTGCTTGCCACGCCGATCACAACGGCGGAATTGCTGATCGGCAAGAGCCTGGCGGCGCTGATCCCCGGCGTACTGGTGACGTGGTTGAGCTTTGGCGTCTTTGCCGTCATCTCCTATATGCTGGTGCAGTCCCCTGAATTACTGCGCCGCATCCTTGATCCGATGTGGATTATTGCGATTGGTCTGGTGGGACCGCTGCTCGCGTTGGCCGGCATCAACGTGACCTTGATGGTGTCTTCGCGCGTCAGCGATCCGCGCACCGCCGAGCAGGTTTCGATGATGTTGGTTTTGCCATTGCTCGGTATTTTCTTTGCGCAGATTGTCGGTGTGTTGATGGTCAATGCGCAGATTATGCAATTGGCAGCGATTATCCTGGTGGCTATCGATGCCGGCCTGGTCTCCCTGGGGGTGCGCGTGTTCCAGCGTGAGACAATCCTGACGAAATGGAAGTGAGAGCATGAGCGAGTCGGCGAATCGACGAATTGGTGGATTGCGGTGCAGGGGTATTGTTGCATTGTTGGCGGTCTGGCTGTTGGCGGCGATGCCGGTGTTGGCGCAAGACGAAGGATTGAGCATCTCCGTGAGCAAGCAGTTCGGTTACAACATGGGGAGCCAGATTCAAGGCACCTTCAAGATTCGGGTCCGCGGTCCGGAGGATTTGGTCAGCGTCGCCTTTTTGCTCGACGGCGAGACGCTTGGTGAAGCGACGACGGCGCCGTTTGAACTGTCCTTCAAGACCGACAGATATGCGCCCGGCTGGCACGAGATCACCGCGGTGGGGACAACGGCAAGCGGACAGACCTTGACGGCACGCACGCTGAGCTTCCAGTTCGTCTCCGCCGAAGCCGCGGGGCAGAGCATGGTGAAACTCCTTGTGCCGATCCTTGTGTTGGTGGTGATTACCACGCTGGCGACAGGGGTTTTTCCCCTGCTAAGTGGACGCAAAAAGGCGACGCTGTATGATCCGGCGTCCTACACACCTGGCAAGCCGCGCGACTACGGGATATTGGGCGGTGCGGTATGTCCCAAATGCGGACGTCCCTTTGGGATACACTTCTGGGGGCTTAACGTCAGTCTGGTGGGCAAATTCGACCGCTGCCCGCATTGCGGCAAG
>JAIOAS010000222.1 GCA_019873725.1 Chloroflexota bacterium
GCGTGCTGAGGATATCCTCAGATGACGTAGAAACGTGTTCTCTCATCGTGCGCTAACAATCCTATTTCCATCGCCCTCTACAAGCTGCACCATCCGCATCCATCGCCCCCCTTGTTGCGCCCGTTAGCAGGTTCCCGACAATTATCCCCTGCGATATTTTACAGCGAAATTCAGACTGCAAAAGTCATGGGCTTGCACTTATAGACAAAGCGCCCGGCCATAAAAGGTTCAAAACAACAACAGGACGGCGCACCCCAAGGTACACCGCCCTGCTACCCCTTCTCTCAGACAAGCAACAACCAGCCCGCCCAGACCGGCAGGCTTTGCTACATACTACCGTTAGCGACTATAAACCACCCCCATCCTCGTGTTGTTCTAGTGATGGGAACTACTATGAATCGGTTGATAACGCGGTTAACAAGTTCCGCGCAGCAACCGGCCAGGCAAACTGTTTAACCCACGCGAGGCCAGCCTGTCGCAGCGCCATACGCAAATCTGCATCTTCAAGCAATCGAGACATGGTTTCTGCCAATGCACCAACATCGGTCGGGTCTACAGTCAGCGCGGCCTCGCCAACGGCTTCAGGGAGGCTCGTCGTATTGCTGGTGACCACTGGCGTCCCGCAGGCCAGAGCCTCTGCCGGGGGGAGTCCAAATCCCTCATACAGGGAGGGATAGACGAGGAGCGCGGCCTGGCGGTAGAGCGCAGGCATTACGTGCTGCGGGATAAAGCCAGGCAATAACACACCCGCCGCCCGTGCGCGCGCCGTCAATTCGGCGCTGCTCCAACGCGGCATCCCCGCCCAGACGAGCGACGGCGTAGCCGGGTTTTGGCGCCGCAAGAGCTGGTAAGCATCGAGCAACCGCGCCAGATTCTTGCGGGGATGGATGTTGCCCAGAGCCAGAATATAACCCGGTGTCAACCCGTAGGGCGCGAGTGTGGCAACATCGGCAGCGTCAGGTGTGGGCTGAAAGGCGGCGGCGATCCCCGGCAACACGACCACGATTTTCGCCGCTACCGCCGGGTGAAAGCGCACAATCTCCCGACGGGTGAATTCAGAGAGGGCGACCACCCGCTCTGCGCGCCGGACAGCTAAACCGGTCAGCAGCCGCATGTAGAGAGCGATAAAACGCGGGAAATACTCTGGGTGCGCGCGAAAAGACATATCGTGAACCAGCACTGCGGCCCGGCAGGGTGTGACAGGCGGCAGAAAAAAGGTAGACACATACCAATCAGGGTGCAAACGCAACAGATGGCGGGTTTGTTGCCACAGGTAAAAAGGTAATTGACGGTAAGGGCCAACATTCACCGTGGAATAGGCCGCTGGCGTGATGGTCGGTAACGCAGCAAGACCATCGGGCGTCACCAACAGCGAGGTAGATTCAGCCGCCCCCACCTCAGCCAAACCCTGCAAAAGGCCGGTTAGATAGGTTTCGTTCCCCCCCCGTTGCCGTCCGATTTCCGTCGCATTGATAGCCAGACGCATAATCCGTTACACCTTCACCAGATCGCCATACAACTGATGGACGAGTGCATGTTTGTGTTCCCAGGTGTGCAGAGCGTAGACTTTCTGCTTCCCCCGTGCCCCCATCGCAGCCCGCACATCAGGGTTGTCGGCCAGAAAAGCGATAGTCTCAGCCAACGCCAGTACATCACCAAAGGGGACAAGGCGGCCATCCTCGCCGTCAGCGATCACGTCGGTAACGCCCCAGGTCCGCGCGCCAATCACGGGCTTTTGGTACAGCCACGCTTCCAGGTAGACGATGCCGAAGGAGTCTGTCCGCGAGGGCAACGCGAAAATGTCGGCGGCGGCCAGGGCGTCGCGTTTCTCTTCCTCACTGACCGGGCCAAGCACGTGAAGACGCGTCCTGTCGGCAGCAGGGAGGTGCGCCAGATACCGCTGGAACGGCGTGAGCAGCGCGCCGATCAAGACCAGTTCCACGGCGCGTCCCTGTTCCCACAAGCGGCGCACAGCCTCGACGACGTGCACCGTCCCTTTGTCATACGCCATCGCCGAGAGCGCCAGCACCAGTGGGGACTGCAGCGGGATGGCGTGACGCTGGCGAAAACACAGTGCGTCCCCACCAAGCACAGCGTCAGGATGCACACCCGGTCCAACAACCCGCGCGCGTGCAGACGGCAAGCCGCGTTCTACGTAGAAGTCGCGCTCGGTCGGCGTCTGCGCGACGAGAGCATCGCTACGGAGAACCAGGTCCACCTGATGGCGCATCGTGTAGAAGCGACCCAGCGCGTCTTCGCCGGGTTTGGCACCGGCACCCAGATGGGTCAAGGGATAGATGACAAACGGAATGTCGCGGCTTCGAGCGAAACGCTGTCCAGCTTCAAGCAACGGCTCAAAACAGATATTCATCCCGGCGACCAGATCGAAGGACTCATCGGTCTTTTGCAGCCAACGCCACAGGTCGGGGACCCAGGGGGTAAAGCGCGACAAACGTGCCGCCAACGCCACAGGCAGTGGTTGCACCATCGAGAGCAGCCACAACAAACGGCGAACGCCGGGATATGCGATACCAGGCAAGGGAAGATAACGCACCGGAAAACGCAGGATGCGGACGCCGTCTTGCAGCGCCGCGCGATCCGCAATCCGGCGGCGGCGCGGATCCCAGAAGGCTTCGAAATCCAGAACGTCCGTCGTTGCTACGGTTACATTATGGCCTTGCGCCGCGAGGTAAGCGGAGATTTCGCCAAAATGGACCTCGGCGCCGCCACGTACGGGGAAGTAGCGCTGGGTGATGTGGAGGATACGCATCGGTTTCATGGCGACGAACGCAGAACCAGCGGCAGGTATGTGCGGTAGACCTTGCCAACATAGAGTGTCACAGGGATGGAGGCCGGGCTGCCTAACACAGGATTCCCCGTCACCGTACCGGTGAATATCACATTCCCCAATTCATAGGTGCCAGTTGTATAACCGGTCGTGTTCATGGTGACTGCAACCATCACCGATGAAGAAGTCAAAGCACCAGACGAAGGGGATAGTGTTATGGCAGGCATTGGCGAAGAAACGCCCCATGTGATTGTGCCCTCACCCAGATTACGCAATCGCAAATAGGAGCGCGCAGTATTGCCGCTTCCATACTGATGCAGCAGATAGAGTGACGCGGGCAACACATTCAGTTGGGGAGACCTGGGATATCGCCCTGTGTTCTGAGCGTCGTGATGGAACATGGGCCAGGGCATCTGGCTACCGCTCGACGTGTCTGATTCAAAGCGCCACAGCCGACCGTTTTGTGGATCAGGATAGTAGCCACCGCCGATCCATACTTCTTGATACCCATCCGCGTCGGTATCTCCCAGAGCTGGCGAAGCCCATATCGTCCAGAGTGTTGCTAAAAGTTGCTGAAATGTACCGTCGGCATTATAGACGTGCACATCCCAGATCGTAGAAAACAGGACTTCCAAAGCGCCATCGCCGTCCACATCCCCTATCGTGGGCGAGGAAGTAAGATAAGCGTTGTTCCCCTGCGCATTCTGGGGACGAACAGGCCACCCCTGAACCAAACTGCCGTTATGATGCCATGCATAAACGCTACCAGCGCCGATCGTGCCATCATCTATAAGGTCGGGATGTCCTGCACTGATAACAATCTCCAGATCGCCATCGCCGTCCAGATCCGCCAAAGCGGGGGAGCTAAATCCCGGATAATTGGTCGCCTGAGGCCAACCCGGGTAGAAGGGAAGTTTAGCAGGATCGGAATTTAGTAGCGAATTGTCGAACACTTTCCCGGTATCGAAAACGTAAACATAGGGTTGCTCTGTCCGACCGTGAACATTCCACCAATACCAACCCGTCCCAGAAACGATTTCCAGTCTACCATCCCCGTCCAAATCGCCAACTGCGGGGGCAGCGAAAATAGTTTCGGGGAGGTGCCGCCGCACTAAAGCTCGGCCATCTTTGTCGAAAACATACAGAAACCCACCATCCTGAACAGATGTGCCATCCGGCAATGTCCCGTGGGAAATATCCGCTCCTATGATGATCTCGCGATATCCATCTCCATTCAAATCAGCACAGGCCGCAGTAGACCAGATACTATCGGCATTGAAGTAGCCGGGGCCGCCAGGATAAGAGGTGGGGAGATCCTGCCAGAGCGACAGCCCTTGATGACTCAGCAAATAAATCCGCTGATCCCAACTGCCAAAGGCGATCTCCATATAACCATCATTGTTGGTATCGCATAAAGTGGGTGATGAAAAAACGCCATCACTATAGCCATCCCCCCCGAAATCCTGGGTATCAAAACGCCACAATTGGTTACCAAAACGGTTGTAGGCTATGACGCCGCCATGATGGGCAGGATCGGCGACACTGCCACCAAAGCTAACCACAACCTCCGAGTAACCATCGTTATTGATGTCGCCCACAGCCGGAGCTGAATTGATCGGCGCGCCAACATCCTTAGACCATAACAGGGTCCCGTTCCCTCTATAGACCGCTATAACACCAGCGTGATTGTAAGTACATACCCCAGAGGAATTTCCCCGACAAGTCGTCGTGCCAACAAGGATTTCGGGGATACCATCGCCAGTCACATCCGCCAACGTCGGGGAAGAGTTTTCCACGATGCCACCCGGCAAGTTATATGAGGTAGAAGAAAAGCCGGCGACCTTTGTGATAGTACCAACATCCATAGAAGTATTTCTCAAGGGCTGAGCTGCCAATATATAAGAAGCTGTGGTCGAAGAATTCCGGGTCAGCATTGCAAACATCACAATCAAAGCGCACACTGTAATAACCTGAATTCTCTTCATGAAAACCTCCTACGGGTAGTACGTCAGTCCAAGTAAACTATCACCTCTTAACAGAGTACTGTCCTTTCGCTAGAAATCAAATTGCATAACGAATTGTATTGCGCAAACATTCGAGAAATCAAGGCGGTAGATGGCTTCAGGAAGCTGCAACAAGGCTAAAATGCAGGGAATCATCCGCCCCCTTGCCGGCCAACACGTCGCTCAACAACGGCATACCGGCAGGGTCCAACGTGCTGACGCCCAGCTTGTATTGCCGCAAGTCGGGCCGCCGGTCTTTGCTGTACCCAAAGCTCAACAAAGCAGCGCTCTCCGTTTGCGCCGCCGGGTCATGATAGACACTGAAGGTGGTGGTATCGTAGCGTGCCACCGCGGTCGGCAAAGCATACGCGCGGATCAAGTGTTGGCTTTGTTGCTGTTGATAGGCGGCGCTCTGCGCTTCATCCTCCCCCAGCACTTCCAGCAACCGTCCCAGGCGATCATCGGTCAAGTCCTTCGCCCCGATCTGCCAACCGGTGCTCAATTCCAGCGTGTGGTGGTGTTCGCGCTCCCACTCTTCTACCTGCGACAGCTTATGCGTGTGCGTGTAGATGATAAACGTCAACAAGAGCAGGGCCAGTTGTCCGTAACTCAAGCCTTGCCAGTGACCATGGGGCTGCCAGATGGCGTCAATCAACTCCGGCACGCGCATTTTCAGCAACCACTGTACAATCAAAGGGATACCATCCACCCGTTCAATCTTTTGTGTATTCACCGCTTACCTCCTCCGCTTGTCTGCCTGGGTCTGTTTATACCACGAATACGCTGTAAGCGGAGGAGACAATCCCCAGACTTAATTCCTGAATGTTAATGTGCGAATGATAATTCAGAATGAAAGTTATTTCTAGCGAAATTAGAGAGTTAAATAGTCCTTAGTCGGATAGTCGGTAGTCGGATAGTCGGATAGTCGTTTGTCAGAGAATCGTATGACGGTATTATACGCCCAAACGCTAATTTAGCACAGACGACTACGCAACTAGGGTGCATTTCAGAATGGGGGCGACTTTTCTTAAATTGCACCGCAGAGCACGCAGTGTCCGCAGAGTTGCCAGAAATTTCTCCGCGTTCTCAGCGAACTCTGCGGTTAAATCAAACGCTTATCTGGCTTTTGCCCCCAAATTGAAATGCACCCACGCAACTACCGGACTGCCCGACTACACGACTACCCGACCACCCGACTACAAGACTACCCGACTACAAGACTAAATGCGGTATAATGACGCGCGGAGGTCAACGAAAACTATGTCATCATCGCCAAACAGCCGGCGCGTCATCCATTATGTGCTCGAAGGCGCGGCAGTGTTACTGCTCGTCGCGCTCGTGGCGCTCATCGTCACGCTGCACCTCACCCGCCCGGAAATCCGCAAAAGCGAGCAGATTGCAGCACTGGAATCGACGGTACAGGCGCGGGTGCTCAACGTTACCAACGAGGTATCCACCGTCGACGAGAACGGATTGATGATGGTGTTCCAGGAACTCGAACTGGAAGTCCGCTCGGAAGGCGAGTATCAAGGCCGGATCATCACCGTCAGCTACAATGGTATGGGGCCAACACTGGACTCGGTGCGCTTCCGTAAGGGGCAACAGGCTTTGGTGATGATCTCCAAGCGCCCTGACGGGCAGGCGTTCTTCCAGGTGGCCGATCACGTGCGGCTCGGCCCTATTGCCGTCATCGTTGGGCTGTTCGTCGCACTGACACTGGGCATCGGACGCGGCAAGGGGGTGCGCGCGTTGCTGGGCCTCGCGTTGAGTGCGCTGCTGATCGGCGGGTTCATTATGCCGCAGATCCTCGCCCACCGCGACCCTACGCTGGTCAGCCTTGCCGGAACCGCCGCGTTGCTGGCGGTGACGCTCTACCTGATCCAGGGCTGGAATCCCACCGGGCACGCTGCGCTGCTGGGGATGCTCGCTGCGCTCGGCGTAACCGGCGCGCTATCGGTGGGCTGGACAAAACTGGCCTACCTCACCGGCTTTGGCACCGAAGAAACGATGTTCCTGCAAGCGATGGGCGTGGGCATCGAGATGCGCGGCTTATTGCTGGCGGGGATGATCATCGGCGCGGCGAGCGTGTTGGATGACGTGGTGCTGGCGCAAGCCGTGACTGTGTTCGAATTGGCCGCCGCGAATGCCGACCTCTCACGCGGCGAGCTGTACCGCCGCAGCATGAAAATCGGCGTCACGCATCTGGCCTCGATGATCAACACGCTGGTGCTGGCCTACGCCAGCGCCGCGTTGCCCCTGCTGCTGCTCTTCTACCTCTACCCGGAGCCGTGGTACCTGACCATCAACCGCGAGCTGATCGCCGAAGAAATCGTGCGCACGCTGGTAGGCAGCGTCGGCCTGATGATGGCCGTGCCGCTGACGAGCGGTATTGCGGCATGGGTAAGCAAACAGTAGACGGGAGACAGTAAACGGGAGATGGGGCAGAAACCCCTGTCTACCGTCTGCCGTCTACCGTCTACAATATCTCGCGCAATGCCTTGAGCGTCCGCTCGATACCTTCGTCGTCAATCCAGTAGTGCGTCACGGCGCGGAAGGTGCGCGCGGAGCGTGGGCCGATCAGGATGCCGTACTCGCGCAAACGCGCCGCCACTTCGCCCGCCGTCAACGTCACCTGCGGCGCAAGGCTGAAGTAGAGGATGTTGGTGAAGACCGGCTCGACCATCACAGTTGGCATTTCCGCCAGTCCCTCGGCGAGCCGTTTGGCCCGCGCGTGATCCTCGACCAGCCGCTCCGTCATCTGTTCCAGCGCGACGACGCCCGCCGCCGCAATCACACCCGCCTGGCGCATCCCCCCGCCGAGCACCTTGCGCGCCCGTCGCGCCTCCTTGATGAAGTCGGCGCTCCCGCACAACACCGAGCCTACCGGCGCGCACAGCCCCTTGGAGAGGCAAAACGTCACCGAATCGGCGTGTTTCACCAGTTCGCGCACGTCCACGCCCAGCGCCGCCGCCGCGTTGAAGATGCGCGCGCCATCGACGTGGATTTTCAGGCCGTGCTCACGTGCCACTTCGGAAATCCGCTCCATATACCAGGGTGTCAGCGGAACGCCATTGCAGACGTTGTGCGTGTTCTCCAGACAAATCAGGCGTGTGCGCGGGAAGTGGTCGTCGTCGCCGCGAATCGCGTCGCGCACGTCGCTCAGGCACAGCGTCCCCTCCATCTGATTGGGTACGGTATGGGGGATGATGCCGCCAAGCGCCGCCATGCCGCCCTGCTCATACAAAAATGTGTGGCTCTTGTCGCCAACGATGGCCTCGTCCCCCCGTTGGCAATGGGTCAGCAACGCCGTCAGGTTGCCCATCGTCCCGCTGACGACGAACAGTGCGGCTTCCTTGCCCATACGCTCCGCGGCCATCGCTTCCAGTTTGTTGACGGTGGGGTCTTCGCCGTAAACGTCATCGCCGACCTCGGCGTTTGCCATCGCCGCCCACATCGCGGGCGTGGGTTTCGTCACCGTATCGCTGCGCAAATCTACAATGTTCATCAAGTGCTCCTTCCCTCTAAAAACTAACCACTAATCTACACGAATCTTCACGAATAGCAATCAGAGTGCAATTCCGGTACACGGATCAACACGGAAAGCACGGATTTTTTTCGCTTAGAAGGGATCCATAGCATCCGTGAAATTCGTGTAAGAATCATGGACGCTTGACGACAAAATCGTCGTGACGTTCTCAATTCGTGTAAAGGGGTGGAGATTCGGGGTAGAAATTGTCATTGCAAACCAAAAGCCCCCAGTTTCCTGGGGGCTTTTGTGTGCCGAAGCTGGGAGTTGAACCCAGACGACCGTAAGGTCACCACGCCCTGAACGTGGCGCGTCTGCCTATTCCGCCACTTCGGCATGTTCGTGCGATGTGATATGCTTTGTTGGCCCGAACAACCAAAATTCTACCGTAAAGAACGATTTTGTCAAGCTG
>JAIOAS010000223.1:0-1744 GCA_019873725.1 Chloroflexota bacterium
GGCGCGCCTCGACGCTTGCGGGCCATCATCCCTTCGACAAAGTGCCGGTAGTCCTCCGAGACGAGCAATTCGTAGCGCGGCCAGTTGTTCACCGATTGCGGCGAAAACGAGAAGAGCGCCTTATGCGCGATGCACCATTCCAACACACTCTCCACCTGCGCAAGCGTCTCCGGCGTGACCACGCAGTTGAGCACCAGGCGGAAGCCGTCCACTTTCTGGCGCTGTGCCACAACCGCCACGTTGTCGAGGATGGTCTGCGCCGTACCCGGTTCCGCGCGGATGGTCTGATCCCACAGCGCCGGGCTGGTGGCGTCTACACTCACCATCAGCCGGTCGAGCAGCGGGAGCACGTCCAGGCGTTCGCGGAGCAACGCCGCGTTGGTCAGCAGGGTGATGTGACGGAAACGCAGGGCCCGCCGGGCGTAGGCCAGCAGCGCCGGCAGGTCGGGGTAGAGCAGCGGCTCTCCACCGGTGACGATCAGGCTGCTCGTGCCCTGGCGAATGACGGCGAGCAGGCGTTTGGCATCGCCCAGCGGCAGGGGGGCAGGCTGTTCGGCGTTGCGTCGCGCGCCGAAATCCTCGCAGTAGACGCAGTTGAGGTTGCAATAGGTAGTGACGCAATACGCGACAACCAACGGCCGCATTGGCGTTGCTGCGACGGCCATGCGCGCGAGGTTGATGGCGTAGTTCGTCCAGGTGTGGCTCATAAGATAACTTACGCTTTGTCAGCAGATTTAGCAGATGGAGCAGATTTTCTCTCAGCGTGCGAGGCAATCTGCTAAATCCGCTCAATCTGCTGATAAAAAAAGTCCACACCCATGCTATCGCCCAGGTGTGGACATTCCGCGTCGAAGCGTCTCGCCTAGTCCAGCGGCTCGAAATCGTCCTTACTGGCGCCGCAGTCGGGGCATGTCCAATCGTCCGGCAGATCTTCAAAGGCCGTTCCCGGCGCAATTCCGTTGTCAGGGTCGCCCTCTTCAGGGTCGTACACGTAGCCGCACACCACACACTCGTATTTTTTCATGGCAGTCCTCCTCGGTATAGTCTGGTCGTTCTTAGTCGAATAGTCTTTAGTCGGATAGTCGGTATGTTTCGTTGTTGCGTCATTATATGCGGGTCGGGTGGCGCGTCAAGTAGGGACAAAGCATCCCCAGGGTCTCACAATCCGCAGAGGCCATTCGCCCTGCTTGGCGGCGATGTAGGTTTCACGGTGACGGGCGAACGCTGCATCCAGGCGTGACAAGGGAACGGCACACCCGTCCAATAGCACCGGCGGATCGACGGCGCGCACTTTGGGCAGGGCGAACAAATCGGGATGCGCGGGATCGCGGACGAAGTCCACATCGCGCCGCAGCAGCGCGAGCCACCGCTGGATGGCGGGTGTGTCGGCGGCGCGGAGACGCGCGAATAACGCGGCGTCCGTGTCGGCGAAGTCGGCTTCCGTGATGACGCCGAGTTCCAACGCCGCACGCAGCGCTTCGGCCATGACGGCGTACCAGCCCACCTCTTGCACCGAACACCAGCACACGTCATCCAGCCGGATGAACTGCTCGGCGAGCCAGCGGGCGGCGTCCAGATCATCCACCACGATCTGCCCTTCCCAAACACGCAAGTGCGCCAGCAGCGAGTGCGCGTCGGCGGCAGAGAACGTGCCCACATCTACCGTCCCATCACGCAAGAAGTAATCCAGCCGGTCGGCGCAGAGCTGCGGCAGCGGTTGTTCGAGCAGCGTGAAATTCTCCGC
>JAIOAS010000223.1:2309-8606 GCA_019873725.1 Chloroflexota bacterium
AGGTCAAGGGTTCGAATCCCTTAGCCCGCTTGGTTTCTTGGCGACGTAGCCAAGTGGTAAGGCAAGGGTCTGCAAAACCCCCATTCGTCGGTTCAAGTCCGACCGTCGCCTCTTTTTTTGCGTATGACGGCATACGTCCGTGATATTAAAATCGCCCCAAGCTGATGACTGATCTACCTAGTTGCTTTGATTTAGATTATTATTTCCTTGGGTTTTGGGCAGCAGATGGGACTCACGCCAAGGGGCGTTTGCGTTTTTTGATAAACCAACGCGACAGAATCATACTTGATCTTTTCCACAGCCATTACGGTGGCACCAGAAGTGAATACGACTACAATAATGGAATCGCGTACTATTCTACACCCGCATCTGACTTATCGGAAGTGTTTACCCGTGCTAATATCGCACTGGATAAGCACACTTTGCAAACCGGTCAGTTTTGTTTTGCGGACCGGGAGAGTTTTTTCTCGTTCTTGCTCGGATTCATAGATGGTGATGGCAATGTATCATCGCCTTCTTTTCATCGTTCAACTCGGATTGCAGTCGTTGCACAAAGCGCCCAACTGCTGGAAAACCTTGCCAAGCATGTGTGGCTATATTTGTCGGTAGAAGGCCGGATAACTCAGGTAAAGCAAAAATACCACCAACTCGCTTACAGCCGGAGCAATGTTTACGAGTTGGCATGTTGTTTATCGCCTTATCTGCTCTGTGGTTTTCGGAAGCACGAATTGATTACGGATATTGTGGACAACTATGACTTCAATTCCGCGCAGGTTTTCCACAGCAAACTTGACGAAGAGGCTTATACTGCTATGGTATCGTTGCGGAGACAAGGAAAAAGCTATTCCGAAATCGCGCGGCAATATGGCGTTTCTAAACAGTCCGCTATGAGCGTGATAAAACAACGATTGTAACTCTTGGGGCGGTGGCGAAATGGCAGACGCACCGGTCTTAAAAACCGAGGGACTAACGTCCGTGTGGGTTCGAGTCCCACCCGCCCTATAGTACTCAAAGGACCCCCCATTTGACTTTTTTGAAACAAAAATCGCCGCTGAAGTTCAACAGCGGCGGTTTTATTTCAATGTGGAGATGATGAACGTATGAATCTAGCGTTACGTACAAAACCGACACCCCCACTCACCGCGATCATCGTCGGCGCAGGGCATCGTGCTTTGCTCTACGCTTCTTACGCGCAACAACACCCCGATGAACTGCGCATCGTCGGTGTGGCGGACCTCAACCCGCTGCGGCGCGCGATGGTCGCCGAACTGTATGGCTTGTCGCCAGCGCAGTGCTTCGAGAGCGCGGAGGATGTCGCCAGCCGGCCGCAATTCGCCGATGTGGTCATCAACGGGACGATGGATCACCAGCACGTGCCGACATCGCTGCCGTTGCTGGCGGCGGGCTACGATATGTTGCTGGAAAAGCCGTTCGCCACCTACGAGGCGGAGATGTGGGACCTGGTGCGGGCCGCCCGGCAGCACCGGCGCAAAGTCATCATCTGCCACGTGCTGCGCTACACGCCGTTCTACGCTGCCATTCGCCAACAGGTCGCGGATGGCGTTATCGGCGACGTGTACAGCGTGCAGACCATCGAACACGTCTCCTACCACCACATGGCCGTGGCGTACATTCGCGGGAAATGGGCCAGGCCGAGCGTCAGTCACACCTCCATGCTGATGGCGAAATGCTGCCATGACCTCGACCTCATCGCGTGGATGAAGAGCGGGGTCAGGCCACGCAGCGTCGCCAGCTTCGGCAGCAATTTCCAGTTCCGACCGGAAAACGCGCCCGCCAACGCAGGAACCCGCTGTCTGGTGGATTGTCCCATCGAGGCCGAGTGTCTGTATTCGGCGCGCAAGCACTACATCGACCACCCCGACCGCTGGAGTTTCTACGTGTGGGACAGTCTGGAACACATCGCGCATCCCACCATCGAACAGAAAATCCACTCGTTGAAGACGGACAACCCCTATGGGCGCTGTGTATGGAAGTGCGACATGGAGGTGGTGGATCACCAATCCCTCGTAATCGAATTTGCCGACGGGACGACGGCGACGCACAATATGATCGGCGGGACGCCCAGGCCGTCGCGCGCGATGCACCTTATCGGCACGCGCGGCGAAATCCAGGGCGTCTTTGAGGACGGGCGCTTCGTCATCCGCCACATCGACCCGCGACCGGGCCACGAATATTCGGAGAAGGTCGTCGATCTCACGGTTGGCGGCGATATGCACGGCGCGTTCGGCGGGCACGGCGGCGGTGACATGCGCCTGGTGGCCGACTTCCTGCGCGTGATCCGGGGCGAGCCGCCGTCGATTTCGACCACGCCGCTCGAAGATTCCGTCGCCGGACATCTCATCGGCTTCAGCGCCGACCGGGCCATGGCCGAGCGCCGCGTGGTCGACCTCACATTTGAGGCTTGAGAATCGGATGAAAATTTCACCACGAATCTACACAAATCCTCACGAACAAAAAGAAATTGGTGTAAATTCCTGAAGATTCGTGGTTGTCTTTAGAGGTATTGCTATGCAAAAACCGCTTATTTTGGTCACAAACGATGATGGCGTGGATTCAGCGGGGTTATGGGCCGCCGTCGAAGCCATGGCGCCGTTGGGCGAGGTGCTGGTCGTCGCGCCGGACCGCCAATGGTCGGCGGCGGGGCGCTCGATGCCGCAGAGTGTCACCGGAGCGATGAGCGAATACCGGCGTGAGGTCGGCGGGCAGATGGTGCAGGTCTACGGCATCGATGCGACGCCGGCCCTGTGCGTCGTCCACGCCATGATCGAATTCGTCCCGCGTCCGCCGGCACTGGTCGTCGCGGGCATCAACTTTGGTGAGAACGTCAGCACCGAGATCACCATCTCCGGCACCGTCGGCGCAGCCCTGGAAGCCGCCGCTTTTGGAGTTCCGGCGCTGGCCGTCTCGCTGGAGATGACGGTGGACGAGCACCTCACCGGCGGCGAGGCGAAGGATTACACGGCGACGCAGCACTTCACGGCGCTTTTCGCGCAACGGCTGCTTGACCGCGCGCTGCCCTACGACGTGAACGTGCTCAACGTCAACGTGCCGGACAACGCTACCCCCCAGACGCCGTGGCGGCTCACCCGCCTGTCGCGCCAGCGGTATTTCGTACCCTTGGGACCAGACCGCGCGAATGGCAATGGGCGTCCAGGCTACACGGTTCGCGCCAATCCAGACCAGGCCGAGCCGGATTCCGACGTGGCGGCAATGCATGCGCGCGTGGTCTCGGTCACGCCGCTATCGTTGGATATGACTTCCCGCGCGGATTTTGGCGCGTTGGAGGAGCAACTGCGCGCGTAAGCAGGGTCTTATCATTCTCACATTCCGAGGGGAACGCCAGGCCATAAAACGCGGATCTGCCGATCCGCTCGAAGCAGAAGACAAGCAACTGCGCGCGTAACCCTGCTTCGCTTGACAAATCTGCTCTTGCCCCGTACACTTGACGATGGGTGAGAGATAATGCAACGCTACAGCGAAATCTTGCGCTTCCATGAAGGGCAACGCAGCCGGCACCCTACCCCAGAGGCTGCGGTCGTTGTCGCGCCGCCGGGAACGCCGGAAGGCGCAGGGGAACACCTTGTCATCCTGGTCGATCTCATCCCGCAACTGGCCCACCGCAGCCGTGAACTGCGCGTGTTGGCCACCAGTACGTACTGGACGTCAACAGGCAGCATCGTAGCGCGCTTGCGCCGTGCGCTTGCCGAGGCCAATCGCCATCTCGTGCGGGTCAATGCCGAAGCGCCGCCCGGCTCGAAGTGTTCGGGCAGCATCACCTGCGCCGTTTTTGCCGGTGAGGAATTGTTCCTCGGCCAGATTGGGGCCGGGTATGCGTTTGTCCATCACCCGGATAACCGTGTGGAACTTTTCCCACAGCGCGACCGGTTGCTCATCCCGTTGGGCGCTGCGTTGCCGCCGATGATCCACATCGGATACACGCTGCTGGAAGAACAGGCGACGGTGCTGTTCGGCACGACGCCCGCGGTGGAGTCGCAGCCCCGCGAGCGGTGGAAAGGGGCACTGGCCGCGTTTGGGCCAGAAGAGATTGGAGAAGCCATCACACAGACAATGGCCGAAAGCCAGACCTCGGGCAGCTTTGTCATGGTACGCGTGGCGGCGTCGGCCCCTGCCCTTCCGCAACCCGAACTGCGTCATGGACGGCGACTTTTCCACAAGCCCGAAAAACCCGTCGCGGTGATGCCGTCGGCTAAAGAGCCTGTCGCCCCGCCACCGGTGACCGTTGCGCCCGCACCTGCGCCTGACGATGCTGCGCCGCCAACACCCGTGACACCCATTCCGGCAACCACGGAAAAGCCACCGCCCCCCCCACTCCCGACATTTGTGCAGAAGCGGCTGGAACGTCGTCAACAAGAAGCTGCAGCGGCCCAGCCCCCAACGCCGCGCCCCAGTGCGCCGCCGCACCTGAAATTGCCCCCCGTCGGCGAACGGGTCAAGACGTTTTTGGGTAAGCTGCGCACAAGAGGACAAAGCGGACAGACTTCGCGCACGCGATCGACGACGGCGCAGCGCGCCCGTCTGCGAATGGCGCTGCGCACCTTGTTACCAGGCAAAGTCAAAGGCGTCAAACAAACCGTCACGCCGGTCGCCCCCGCCGAAAAGCCAACGGTGATGGGTGGACTCGCGCTGGGGCTGCTGTTGTTGACATTTTTTGTGACGATGACGATGTATTTCGAGTCCGGTGGACACGCGCGCGTGGAGGAGTATCTGGTGGAGGCGCGCAAATTGCGGGAACAGGCTTTCAGCAGCCAGAGCGCCGAGGATTGGGAGCGGTTACTGCAATTGAGTTCGCACATCGTCACGCTGGAACGCCAAAACGCCGAGGCGGCTCGCCTGAAAGCGGAGGCGCAAAATGCCCTCGATGCCCTGGAAATTGCGGCAGTGCTCGATGCGCGCCTGTTCCTCGATCTGGGTGTAGCGCCCGCCCCCCGCCGCCTGCTCGTGGCCGGCTCGTGGATTTACATCCTCAATCCGACCGCCGATGAGGTGATCGGGTTGCCGCTGCATGCGGATGGTCTCACGCTGCAAACCGATGTGCCCACGCCCATCCTCAAACGCGGCCAGACTTTCTATGGCGAAGTCGTCAACCACCTCGTTGATTTCGCCTGGGTGGAACCGGGGGGCAGCTTCCGCGATGGCGCGCTCTTCATCTACAGCGAGGGTGGCAGCATCTACATCTACGAACCGACACTGGGACCGGGGAGCATCACCCGGCAGCGCCTGCAAGGAGAACTGGGGCCGGGGATGGTCACGGCGATGGGCGCTTTTGGCGAAAGGTTGTATCTGGTCCACCGCCAACAGAATCAAATCCTCACCTATCAGCCGGTCAACGGGGTTTATGACACAGCGCGTGGGTACTTTGCCCCGCAGCTTGCCCCCCGACTCTCCGAGGTATTGGACATTGGGATCGATGGGCGCGTCTATCTGTTGATGGGCGACGGCACCATCAACACCTATTTCGGGGGGACGGAAGACCGTTCGTTCGAGATGAAAAATCTGCCAGATCCAAACGTCCACCCGATGGTGCTGGCGGTGGAACCCGAAACCGACCAGGGAATGATCTACCTCGGCGATCCCCGGCAAGAACGGATTATCGTCCTCGACAAACGTGGCGAGTTCAAACACCAGTTCCGGCTTTCGGGGGAGGCGCTCAAACAGTTGGAGGCGCTCGCCGTCAACGCGACGCCGCACGTTTTGTATCTGATCGCCGATAACCGGCTCTACGCAGCGCCTATCCCCGATTTTGTGGCGCACTGAGCGAATGAGCGAATCAGCGAATGAGCGAATCAGGGGGGGTAAGTCGATGAATCGGCAATCGCAAATCGAAAATCAAAAATCGATACGGGCGTTTATTGCTGTGCCTTTGCCGCCGGCGATCATTCAACAACTTGCTGACGTGCAACGTCGCTTGAAGCGCGGCTGCCCGGAGCAAGCCGTGACGTGGGTGAAGCCGGAAAACATCCACCTGACGTTGTTCTTCCTCGGCGATATTCTGCCGGAGCGCCGGGCGCCGATCGAAGCGGCACTGAGCGTGGTGGCGCGGAACGCGCGGCCATTCACGTTCAGCGTGCAGGGCGCGGGGGCATTCCCCAATCTCAATCGCCCGCGGGTGATCTGGATAGGGCTGGAGGAGCCGAGCGGACAGTTGGCGCTGCTGCATCGCGCAGTGAACGAAGCGATGGCGAACGTCGGCTTTCAGCCCGAAGACCGGCGCTTCTCGCCGCATCTGACGTTGGGCCGCATCCGCCAGCGCGCCTC
>JAIOAS010000224.1 GCA_019873725.1 Chloroflexota bacterium
CCCAACCCCGATTATCCTGTCGGAACCCGGCGGAAGTTCAATGTATCAAATGTCGATAACGACGAGCAGTTTGAGATCTACGCCATCCTGATCTACAAAACGGCGCACGTTTATATGTGGGTCGAAGAGGGCGCTAACGTGGACGAGGACGAACTCAAACAGGCCGCCGATCTGTTCGAAGAGCACACCTATCCGACTAACCGCGAGTTCTTTGGCTCTGAATGGACCCCCGGTGTGGATAACGACCCGCACCTGAGCATCCTGCACGCGCGCAATTTGGGCGATACCGTCGCCGGCTACTTCTCCAGCCCGGATTCCTACGTGCGTGCCGTGCGCCCCGACTCCAACGAGATGGAGATGTTCTACATCAACATCGACAACGTGAACATCGGCGACGACTTCTACAACGGCGTGTTGGCACACGAATTCCAGCACATGATCCACTGGAACAACGACCGCAACGAAGCGACGTGGCTCAACGAAGGGTGCTCCGAAATGGCCATGGAATTGAACAACCGCGCGCGTCCCGGCGGCTACTACAGCGTCGGCGGCAGCGAGTACGATTATCTGCGTCGCCCCGATACGCAATTGACCACCTGGCCCGAAGGTGTCGCCGGGGATGCTTCAGCCAACTACGGCGGCGCATACCTCTTTATGAGTTACTTCCTCGACCGTTTTGGCGAGGATGCGACCAAGGCCCTGGTCGGTCACGATGAAAACGGTATGGACAGCGTGGATCGCATCCTCCAGAGCGATCTGGGGCTTTCGCTCACACACGCCGACCTGTTTGCCGATTGGGCGGTAGCCAATCTGCTGGACGACACCTCGTTCGCCGACGGGCAATATGGCTACTCCAGCATCAGTATCACCAAACCTCGGATCGATGCCACATATCGCGTCGGCAACTCACCGATCACCAATCGGAGCACGGTCAACCAGTACGGCGTGGACTACATCAAAGTGCAGAGCAAAGCGCCGGTGGCCTTCAGTTTCAGCGGCTCGACTCAGAGCGCGCTGATGGATACGCAAGCCTACAGTGGGAAATACCTCTGGTGGTCCAACCGCGAAGACGAATCGGACGCCCGCCTCACGCGCATTGTCGACCTGCGCAATGCCACCACAGCGGAATTGCGCTTCTGGGCCTGGTATCACATCGAGGAGGATTGGGATTATGCCTACGTCGTCGTCGGCACAACCCCAGAAGGAACAATCCCCGCCGACTTAAGCTCAACCGACATCCGGTGGCAAATTCTGGATGACAATAAGCTAGGCTGCAATTCCAGCAACCCGAACGGCAACAACTTCGGCTGTGGGTTGACCGGCAAAAACGCCACCTGGGAGCAACTCAGCGCCGACCTCTCGGCTTATGCCGGGCAGGAGATTGCGCTGCGCTTCGAGTACATCACCGACGCCGCCGTCAACCAATCCGGCTTTGCGCTGGATGACGTGGAAGTGGTCGTGGATGGGCAAACGCTGTTCTTCGACGATATGGAAACCCACTCCGATGAATGGATCGCCGAGGGGTTCGTGCGCCACGCCAACATCCTGCCGCAGACCTGGATTGTGCAGGTGGTCATCGATGGAGACGAGCCACAGGTTGAGCGCCTGCTGATGCAGAATGGCACATCCGGGACGTGGACGATCCCCCTGAGCAGCCAGCAGAACGAGGCCATCATCATCGTCTCGGCGCTGGCTCCGGTGACAACGGAAATGGCGGCCTACGAGATTTTGCTGGAGCCTGCCCACTGAAACCTCCCTACCCTTGCAAAGGTTAAAAGATGCAGAACCTGGGCCGGGGTTCCAAAGCAACGCCCATCGGCGTCTTCGATTCCGGCGTGGGCGGACTTTCGGTATGGCGGGAAATCGTCCGGCAGTTGCCCGCCGAGGATACGCTCTACTTCGCCGACCAGGCGCACATTCCATACGGGCAGCGGTCGCTGGACGAAGTGCGCCGCCTGACAGAGGATGTCACACGCTTTCTGCTGGGCCAAGACGCCAAGCTCATCGTGGTGGCGTGCAATACGGCCTCTGGCGCGGCCCTGCATGCGCTGCGGGAGAAGTTCCCCGAGGTGCCCTTCGTGGGGATGGAGCCGGCCGTGAAGCCCGCCGTCGAACATACCCGCACCGGCATCATCGGGGTGATCGCCACGGCCGCTACGTTTCAAGGTGACTTGTTCGCCAGGCTGGTCCAACGCTTCGGCAATGGCTTCGACATTCACACGCAAGCGTGCCCCGGCCTGGTCGAAGCCGTCGAGGCCGGGGCGCTCGACACACCGGAGACAGAATCGCTGCTGCGGCGATATCTCACCCCGCTGCTGGACGCCGGCATCGACCAACTGGTGCTGGGCTGCACGCACTACCCCTTCCTCAGTCCCCTCATCCAGCGCATCGTCGGCCCGGAGGTGAGGCTCATCGATCCCGCGCCCGCCGTCGCCCGGCAGGTGGAAAGGGTGCTGACCCAGCGCGACCTGCTCGCGCCTCCGGAACAAATCGGCCAGCACCGGTTCTACACCAGCGGCGATCCGGCGCAATTCGCCGCGATGGCACACATGTTGACCGGCGCAAAACACATGACACGCAAAGCCAGCCTGCTTCCTTAAACTTGTTCAAGAGAGTATAATGAACAAGCAAGACAGGGGAAAAACCGAAGGATTTGTGCAGTTTTTTCACTCAGGAGGGTCGAAATGTCCAAAAAACTTGTGATGGCAATCATCGTTGCAGGGGCTTTGATCCTGTACATCTGGGGCATGGTCATAATCGGCAGCGCCAGCCTGAAGGCGACAGAAAAAGCGCCCGAAATCAACAAGCTCTGGGTTGATATCGTCGCCGCAGTGACCACCGTCCTGTCCATGAATGCGGGTGCATACTTGGGACTACCCGACCAGATAAGGAACTTCAAGCTTGATCTCAAAGATCCCGAAACCGTCAGAGGCTTGGCGACGGTCATATACGCCATTGCGATCTTCATCGCGTTTATCATCGCCGCAAGCGCCAAATACCCGCACGCGTCATTGACGGACATGGGAGCATCCCTGGTCGGATTTATAGCCGGTTTGCTCAGCGTCTTTCTGGGGAAAGACTGAGTGTGCTGCTCCAAAACAAACGATTTACAGGGAGTATAGCCAAACCTGTGATGCAGCCCCGATAATGAAAATGGGCGCAGCACTACTCGACTAACGACTATCAGACTATTTTTCAGGGGAAGGACTCGCCAGATGCAGACCAGAACGGGGATCTGACGATCCCCTTGGAGCATTTTGGGATTACTGAGACTATTTTATACGAGGAGGGACGATGAAGGTTTTACGTCGCTTGCTAGGGGTATCGGTGATGCTGGCGGGGATTCTCGGCCTGTTACTCGCCCTGGCGGGGCTGGCTGCCGTGTGGGTTGTCAAACCCACGGTGATAACTTATGCAAATGCCACCATCGACACGCTGAACAAGAGTGTCAGCACCAGCAAAAGTGTCATGGCGACCACCGCGGAGGCATTAGGTGCTACCATCGACAGCGTAGACGCGCTCTCGGCCATGCTGGGGACAACGGCAGCTACCGTGGAAGATACCAAACCAATCCTGGACGAAATTGACTCGATCATGTCCGTCACCTTGCCTGCGACCCTGCAAACAACCACCGACTCCCTTTACACAGCCCAGGAGGCCGCACAAGTTTTGGAGACCACCATCCAATCGTTGGACGCTTTTCGCTTCCTGCTGGCCGATGTACCACTGGTGGGCGAGTTTATCGGGCAGCCGGAACAATCCTACAGCCCAGAGAAACCGCTGGCAGACACATTGGGCGAACTGGCGACCAACCTGAAAGGACTGCCGGATACATTTGTCCAGATGTCGGATGACCTCGATACGACCGACGAAAACCTGGGCAACATCCAGGAAAATCTGGTCACAATGGCGGAGAGTGTGGGGCTGATCTCGGTCAGCCTGGGTGAGTATGAAAGGATGGTCGTGCAATCTCAATCGTCGATGGATGATTTGGCGACCATCCTCACAAACACGAAGTCTAACCTGCCGACCATTCTCAACGGGGCGGCGCTGGTGTTGACCTTGTTTTTTGCCTGGCTCTTGGCGGCGCAGATTGTCATCCTCAGCCAGGGGTGGGAACTATACCACGGCACAGCCGATCGTATGAAATAATGCGCCTGTCAAGCTGCGCATCTCAGCGCATAATGGCGTGGCACCAAAATCTATACATCCGCAGCATGAAAAATGGAGGCTTAGCATGGAGACTGAAATAACCCTCGATACGACACTCGGTACACTTTTGGATGACCCACAAGCCAAGGCCGTGCTGGATCAATATCTGCCCGGCGTTTCCAGCAATCCAATGATTGCCATGTTGAAAGGGATGACCCTGAACAAGCTGCTTGCTGTGCCCCAAGCTGCCCAATTCGGCCTGACCAAAGAGAAGGTCGAAAAGATTCTGGCCGAAATCAACAAGCGAATCTAACCCCACCCTCCTACTTGTTCCTTTTACGCTTCCGGCGGAAGAGTGTGCGCCGGAATGATGTCAGCGTGGGATCAGCATCCTGCGCGGTGTATGCATGGTAAATCTGCGATGGGAGGCACCCTATGCGAAAAGTCATCCGGTACAGTGTGAGTTTACTCCTCTGTGTATGCTTTCTCACAGCCTGCCAGGGCGGAACGCCTGGCGCGCCTCCTGCACCGCCCACTACGACGGTCACCGGCGAACCGTCCCCTACCCCGCGTCCCACCGCTGCTCCTCCCACAGCGACACCGACACTCCCCCCGACGGCCACGGTCATCCCACTCAACCTCGTTCCCGCTGCAGCGCGCGCCCCGCAGGTCACATCGCCCGTGGGGATGGATGGTGTGCTCGTCTCCGGGACCGGTGACATGCCCTGGTGGAACGACACCGTCTTCTACGAAATCTTCGTGCGCAGTTTCTACGATAGCAATGGTGACGGCATCGGCGACCTCAACGGCCTGATCGAAAAGCTGGACTACCTCAATGACGGCGATCCCACCACCACCAACGATCTGGGTATCACCGGCATCTGGCTGATGCCCATTATGGCGTCTCCCAGCTACCACGGCTACGACATCACCGACTACTACACGGTCAACCCGCAATACGGCACCAACGACGACTTCAAACGGCTGATGGCCGAGGCGCACAAGCATGGCATTTACATCATCATCGATTTGGTGCTCAATCACACTTCTGCGCAGCACCCGTGGTTTATCGAGGCGCAAGACCCGAATTCAGAACGACGCGATTGGTATCGCTGGCGCGAAACAGGCGGAGCAGGCTGGCACCGGCTGGGCAGCAGCTACTACTTCGGCCTGTTCTGGGACCAGATGCCCGACCTGAATTTCGAGAATCCAGCCGTGACCGCCGAAATGCTCAACGTCACGCGCTTCTGGCTGGAGGAAATGGGCGTCGACGGCTTCCGGCTGGATGCCATCAAGCACCTGATTGAAGAGGGAGAGCAAACGGAGAACACCGGGGCGACGCTCGACTGGTTCAAGGAGTTCTACACCTTCTACAAAAGCATCAAGCCCGACGCTTTCACCGTCGCCGAGGTATGGAGTCCCACGCGCATCGTCGCGCAGTATACCGGCGGCAAAGTCGATGTGTGCTTCGAGTTCGATCTGGCAGAAGTTATGAAAGACGCCGCTTTCAGGGGAACACCAACCGGTCTACAGATGGCGCAAGAAAACGTGATTGCTGCTTATCCACCGGGGCAGTACGCGACATTCCTGGCTAATCACGACCAGACCCGCACGCGCTCGACGCTGATGAACGACGAGCAGGCCAAAGTCGCGGCGACGTTGCAACTCACCTTCCCCGGCATCCCCTTCATCTACTACGGGGAAGAAATCGGTATGCAAGGCGCCAAACCCGACGAGAACATCCGCCGTCCTATGCAGTGGACGCCCGACGGCGGCTTCAGCACCGGGACGCCGTGGCGCGGCTACTACGAGGACTACGCAACACGCAATGTCACAACACAAAATGCGACGCCGGACTCGATTCTCAACCACTACCGCGCCCTGATCGCGCTATGGAACAATCACGCGGCGCTGCGCATTGGCGGCTGGCAGCCGGTGGAAGCGACACCGCGTTCAGTCTACAGCTACCTTCGCACCTACGAGGATGAAATCGTGCTGATAGTGGTCAATCTGAGTGGGCAAGCCGTCGCGGATTATACACTCACCCTGGCAAAAGGGCCGTTCACCGCCGCGCACGCTCCCGCCTGGCTAATGGGCGAAGGCGAGCTGTACCTGCCGCCCGTCAACGCGGATGGTGGCTTCGATGCCTATCGGCCAGTTCCAGTGCTGCCGCCAAACAGCAGCACTGTTATCCAGTTTGTGCCGTAGATCAGACTATGTTGAATAACATCGATAGGCCTGGACATATAAGCCCTATAGGACTTATATGTCCTATGAGAATACACAACGACACTTACACGCAGGACTGATCAATGACAAACAACACCTTTCTCCCGCCTCACGGCAACTATGAAGAATTGCTTTCCTACCAGAAGGCTCAGGTTATCTATGATCTGACCTTCCGGTTCTGCGAGCGGTTCCTCAAGAAAGGCGACCGCACCATTGACCAAATGGTGCAGGCAGCCCGCTCCGGCAAGCAAAACATTGTGGAAGGCAGCAAGGCCTCCGTCACCTCCACAGAAATGGAAATCAAGCTGACCAACGTGGCTCGCGCCAGCCTCGAAGAACTCCTGGAAGACTACCGTGACTTCCTGCGCGTGCGCGACCTGCCCCTCTGGGATAAAGACTCACCACAAGCCCAATACGTGCGCAAGCTGGGCGCCAGACCCCACGTGACCTACGAAACCTACCGTGAGTTCTGCGACACCCGCCCCGCCGAAGTGGTGGCAAACATTGCAATCTGCCTTATCCACCAAGCCAACTACCTGCTGGACCAACAAATTCGCAGGTTGGAGCGAGACTTCCTTAAAGAAGGCGGCATCCGCGAACGAATGACCCGCGCCCGCTTGCAGGCGCGTGACCAACAATCACGAACACCCAAGTAGCAGTGCATCAAACAGCGGGCGAAACGCCGCGTAGGTATCGTCCAGGGATTGCGGGATGACGCGCGTCTCGCCGATCACCGTCATGTAGTTCACGTCCCCGGCCCAGCGGGGGACGATGTGCAGGTGGACGTGTTCCGCCACCCCGGCCCCCGCCACACTACCCTCATTCACGCCGATGTTGAAGCCCTGCGGAGTGAAGACCTGGCGCAGCGCGCGCAGGCAGTGCTGAACCAGTTGCATCATCTCCAGCAGCGCCGCGTCGTCCAAACCTTCCAGCGTGCCCGTATGCGTGTAGGGGACAACCATCATATGACCGTTGGTGTAGGGGAAGCGGTTTAGCATCACAGCGCAATGCGCACCGCGATACAGGATATGCTCGACGGCATCTTCCTGGGTCAGCTTGTGACAAAACAAACACCCAGCCACTTTTTCGTTTTCTCCGCGCAGATAAGGCATCCGCCACGGCGCCCACAATTGTTTCATCGTTCCTCCCTCACACTTCAGACAAATGTGGTTTTTCAAGCAGTCCCGCACTGCTGGCCAGTTCCTGCATCTCGATGGTGATGGCCTGGCGGCGGGTAGTCTGAAGCTCCTGTGTCAACTCCTCAACCAAACGTTCCACGTTCTGCGTAGCAGACTCCATCAGTTGAAAGCGCGCCGCGTGCTCAGAAGCCGCCGCGGTCAGCAGTAACGTGTAGAAATTGATCGCCGTCCACTGTTCCACGATGCGCACGTACAGCCGCAGTGGATCCGTCTCGATGATGTACGGCGTGCCAGGCTGCCCCTCTGCGGATACAAGCGGCATAGCCGACGGCAGGTCAGGTGGAAGCAGCCGAAAGACCGTCGGGCTGTAGCGTCCCGGCCCAGCGTAGGCGTTGTAGAGCACATCCACCGCGTCGATCTCGGCGGCCTCGTACTGCTGTAGCCAGTCGCGCGTCAACTGAAGCGCCAGCTCAAAGGCAGGCAGGCGCGTCACGGGCAGCCCTTGCGACCGGCGCAGCGCACGTTTGCGTCGCTGGAACAGGCGAATGAGCCGCGTCCCAAATGCCGCCACTTGCAGAACCACGCCACGCTGTTCCATCTCTGCGAAATACTGCTCGGCGCGCGCGGCCAGTACCACGTTGTAACGGCCACACAGACCGCGTTCACTCCCAACAACTAACGCAAGCACGCGCTCTTGTGCGGGACTGCTCCACGCCGGAGCTTTACGCAAAGCAGACAGACGCTGGCGCACAGCATCCACCGCGCGCGGCATGCGACTCGCGCCCTGGATGTGTGGTAGTAACACGGGCAAGAAGACCAACAGCCGGTCGCTGTAGCCCCGCAGACTGCGCAGTCGATTGAGCGCCATCTGCCAACTGCCAAGCGAGATCGTGCGCAGCGCCGCTAAAATCGGGCCGACCGCCCGCACGTTCTCCAAACGGCTCTGAATTCGCTCAAGGTCTTGTGACATGGATCATTCAATAGGTTTCAAAACGTTCCAGATCCCAGACGAAAACAACGGCGCTACCGATATAGGTGGCCGGCATCCCCATCAAAGGGCTGCGCTCAGTAGCAAA
>JAIOAS010000225.1 GCA_019873725.1 Chloroflexota bacterium
GCCGGCGGCGGGCTTCCTCCCGGCGACCGGCATCGTCGCGCACCTCAAAGAGCCGGGCGGGCCGGGCATCCGCGTGGATAGCGCGCTCTATCCGGGGATGGCGGTCACGGCAGATTACGACTCGCTGCTGGCGAAGGTGATCGCCTGGGGCGAAAATCGCGCTGTTGCCATCCTGCGCTTGCGCCGTGCGCTGCGGGAATTCCAGGTGGGCGGCGTCGCCACCGATCTCGAATTCCTGTTCCAGATCGTGGACAGCCGGGCCTTCCAGGCCGGGAACTTCGACACCACTTATCTTGACAGGTTCAGTCCACCCGAAGCGGAAGACAGAATCACGCTGGAACGCAACGCGGCGCTCGCCGCCGCCCTGCTGGCGCACCGGAAGAAAGCCGCAAGGCCTGCAGCAGTGCTGGAAAATGCCTGGCGCGTCGCAGCCTGGCGGGAGCAGATGTAAAAGAGGCAAGGGGCAAGAGGCAAGAAGCAAGGGGCAAGAAGCAAGAAGCAAGAGGCAAGAACGGAAATCCTATCCTGCATCCTGCATCCTGCATTTTGCATCTTGCATCCTGCATCTTGCATCCTGCATCATAAGGGGGGGGAAAAAACCATGTCTATTTACTGCGTCTCTATCGGTGAACGAGAGTACAACGTACAAATCACGGATTCTCACGTCTTGGTGGATGGGGAGCCGGTCAAGGCGGATTTGGCGCCGTTGAATGGGAACGGGCTGCACGTCTTCCGGCAAGGGAACCGCAGCCGGGAGTTCTATCTCAACCCGCAGGCGCAGGGATTGTACGAGGTGCTGGCAGAAGGGCGGCGCGTCCTTGCTCGCGTGGATTTGGCGGGCCGCCGCGCCCGTCGCAAAGATGCCGCGCAAGCCGGCGCCGTCGTCGCGCCGATGCCGGGGATGGTGGTCAACGTGCTGGCAAGGGTGGGGGACTATGTGGAAAAGGACCAAGTGCTGGTGGTGCTGGAATCGATGAAGATGCAGATGCAGTTGAAAGCGCCGTTCGCCGGAAAAATAGAGTGCGTGAGAGCGATTATTGGCGCTCAAGTAGAAAAAGGGGCTGTGTTAGTGGAAGTTAATGAGGTTTTACATCCTCAGAACTGCCTCCCGAAAATTTGACAGATTGGCTCTATTGTCCTCTAATCGTCCGGCAAATCGTCCGATGCCGGACGATTCCACACATAACGCACACCCCGTCCTTTGCCCTGTTGCACAATGATACCCTTGAGAACCATGCCCTGTAAGTCTTGGTGCGCTGTGCTTTTCTGTATTCCGGTCAACGCGCAGTACTCGCCGCGTGTAATTTGCCCATAGGTCTTCAGGTATTCCACAGCTCGGGCCTGCCGCTCGTTCAATCCCCACTGGGCTGTGGCGTCGATAGCCGGAGCGGTAATGCCATTCTTTTCTACAGTCGCACCATAGAGCGTGATGATGAACTGGTGATGCTCTTCGGCGAACACTGGCGGGCGCAGGCCGCTGTTAGCCATTGCCGCGCGAATGCGACGGATGCCGGTGCCCAGATCTTCGATGTACCCCAGATCACGCAGTACGCGGACGATCAGCCGGTTGCGTGTCTCTCGCGTGTGCCCCAATGATTCTAATGTCACGGGAAAGATCAATCGTCCAGGGCTGATAATCTCCAACCGGTCGTCGAACAGAAACAGCCGGATCGAGCTGCCGGTCAGGGCATAATCGCGGTGCGCAACAGCGTTTGCAATGGCCTCCCGCACTGCCGGCAAGGGGTATTCTTCCACATCAATACGCCGGATGCCTTCCATGCGGGGCACAATGCGGCGGTTCCGGCGCACAAATTCCGTCGCCTGGTCAATGATCTCCGGCAGCGTTCCCCGGCAGTCCAGTTTGTCGCTGATCGGACCAACCACGTCGCGCCCCTGAAAGCGGGCGGCGCGCAATTCACTGTGCATCAGTTCGCGCTGTGGGGCCTTGCCAAACAAGAGCAAACCGCCAATGCTAGGGATACGCTGCTCTTCATAGCGCACGATCACTTTGAGATGCGTCAATAGCTCAAGCACCTCACTGTCGGCGACCAGGTGCGCCGGATCAGTCTGTTGAGTCAAGTACGCGCGCGCCTTGTCCAGGTCAAGATCGTCCAACGTCGCGTTCAGGACAGGCAATTGATCGAAACTCAACAGCCCACTTTCTTGAAGCATTGAAAGGAGTTCGACCTGTGTAGCAACGCGCGTCGAGGCGCCGATGCGGACGTAGATGCGTTCATTCGCCTGGTAAGGTTTTTGCCTCCCACGCTCTACCCGGATCGCGGCAATTGTTGTGCCATCCAGGTCAATCGTCTCGATGTGAGGGTGCAGATGCGGCACACAATTATTGCGCGCCACGTTGAGCACAAGTTCTGCACTCTGCTCGTTGAACTTCACGCCGCGGATTTCACCCTGGTCAGCAACGCCCACCAGCAGCCAACCACCGTCGGTGTTGGCAAAAGCCGCCATCTCTTTAGCCAGGTCGGTGGGCGTCGGCAAATTCTCCTTGAATTCAACCGTATTACCCTCACCTTGAGAAATGAGTTGGCGTACTTGTTCCGTGTTCATCCAGCTTACCCTTATATTCTCCCCAAAAATCAGGTTTCACTTCTCTCCGGTTTGCTCTTCCGGGGTTTCACATGCACCGCCGTCACCCACTCGTATGCGTTTCAGGGTCCAGGGACTCTTTCATCATAACCCATTTTCACTTTTTCGACAAACCCCCGCAACTTTCTACGAATAACGGTGTTAGACCTTACAGCCAATAACGGGAGGAGAGACTGTGGAACACGATATTGCCATTATCGGCATCGCCGGGATTTTCCCGCAGGCGCATAATGCGCAGGAATACTGGGACAACATCCTGCGCAAAATCGATTGTATCACAGATGTGCCGCCGTCGCGGTGGAACGTGGACGATTATTACGACCCCGACCCCGACGCGCCGGACAAGACTTACGCCAAGCGCGGCGGCTTTATCCCCGACATCCCCTTCGATCCGCTGGAATTTGGCCTGCCACCCAACATCCTCGAGGTGACGGATGTGTCGCAATTGTTGGCGCTGGTGGTGGCACGTGATTTGCTGGCCGACGCCGGGTACGCCAACGGGCGCGCCTTCGACCGCTCGCGCGTGGGTGTGATCCTGGGCGTGGCGGGCGGCCAGAAGCTCATCACCCCGCTGGCAAGCCGCCTGCAATATCCCGTGTGGCGCAAAGTCCTCTTGAGCAGCGGCATCCCGGAGGACGAGGCCGAGCGCATCATCGAGAAAATCAAGCTGGCCTACATCCCCTGGAATGAAAATTCGTTCCCCGGCCTGCTCGGCAACGTCATCGCCGGGCGTGTGGCGAACCGGTTCGACCTGGGCGGGACGAATTGCACGGTGGACGCGGCCTGCGCCAGCAGCCTCAGCGCGCTCAAGATGGCGCTCAGCGAGCTGACCGAAGGCCGCGCCGATATGATGATCACCGGCGGCGTGGATACCGACAATTCGCCGTTTATGTACCTGTGCTTCAGCAAGACGCCCGCCCTTTCCCGCCGTGGCGAGAGCCGCCCCTTCGACGCCGAAGCCGACGGGATGCTGGTGGGCGAGGGGATCGGCATGGTGTTGCTCAAGCGGCTGGCGGACGCCGAACGCGACGGCGACAAAATCTACGCCGTCATCAAGGGCATCGGCGCGTCGAGCGACGGCAAGTTCAAGAGCATCTACGCGCCGCGCCCGGAGGGCCAGGCTGTGGCGCTGCGCCGCGCCTATGCCGACGCCGGTTGCGCCCCCACCGACGTCGGCCTGATCGAGGCGCATGGCACCGGTACCCGCGCTGGCGACCCGGCGGAATTCGAGGGATTGCGCGCTGTCTTCTCATCAACCGACGTAGGGCAAACTGTCAGTTTGCCCTCTATTGCCCTCGGCAGTGTGAAATCGCAGATCGGCCACACGAAGGCCGCCGCCGGGGCCGCCAGCCTGATCAAGGCCGCGTTGGCGCTGCATCACAAAACGCTCCCGCCCACGTTGAATGTCACGCGGCCCAATCCGCAGCTCGGCCTGGAGACGACGCCTTTCTACCTCAACACCGAAAGCCGCCCGTGGATTCGCGCTAATGGGACGCCGCGCCGGGCAGGCGTGAGCGCGTTCGGTTTTGGCGGGACGAACTTTCACGTCGTCCTGGAAGAATATACCGCCGACCACACCGGTGCGTATCGCCTGCATCGTGTGGCGCAGCCTGTGCTGCTCCACGCGGAGACGCCCGCGCAGTTGCGCGCCGCCGTCGAGTCGGCGCTGAACGACCTGGCGGACGACGCTAATGCCGCTTACAGCCATCTCGCCGCGCGCAGCCGCGCCCCCCAGATTCCGGCGGAGGCGGCCCGGCTTGGCTTCGTGGCCGAATCGCCTGCGGAAGCCGTCGAAATGCTACAGGCGGCCCTTGTCACGTTGCAGCGTCAGCCCGACGCCGCTTCCTGGGAGCATCCAAAAGGCGTCTCGTACCGGCGGCAGGCCGTGGCCGAGGGCAAAATCGTTGCCCTGTTTCCCGGCCAGGGCTCGCAATACCTCAACATGGGACGCGAGATTGCGCTCAACTTTCCGCCGCTGCGCCAGGCCTACGGCCAAATGGACGCGCTGTTCGCGCAATCCGGCATGACGCCGCTTTCGGACGTGGTTTTCCCCATTCCCGCGTTCGACGAGGCGCAAGCGAAGGCGCAGGAAGCCGCGTTGCGCCGCACCGCCTACGCACAGGCTGCCATCGGCGTGTTCAGCGCGGGGCTGTTCACTATTTTGCGACAAGCCGGATTTGCGCCGGATTTCGCCGCCGGGCACAGCTTCGGCGAACTTTCCGCGTTGTGGGCCGCCGATGTATTGGATGATGCGGATTTCTTCGCGCTGGTCAAGGCGCGTGGACAGGCGATGACGCCACCCGACAACGGAAACGCTCACGGTGATGTGGGCGGCATGGCGGCGGTCAAAGGGGCGGTGGGCGACATCCAGGCTGCGCTCGCGGCGCACCCAGAGGTGGTCATCGCCAACTTCAATGCGCCCACGCAGAGTGTGTTGGCCGGGCCGACGGCGGCGCTCAAGGCGGCGCAGGCCGATTTGCAGGCGCGCGGCTTCACGGTGACGCTGCTGCCGGTGGCGGCGGCGTTCCACACACCGTTGGTGGGCCACGCCTCGGCCCCGTTCGCGGCGGCAGTGGCGGCGGCGACCTTCCGCCCGGCGCGCATCCCGGTTTACTCGAATACCACCGGGCAGCCCTATCCCGCCGACGCGCAGGCCGCGAAGGAGGTGCTCGCGCAGCATATCCTGCATCCCGTCCTGTTCACGACGCAAATCGAAAACCTCTACGCTGCCGGCGGCCGCATTTTCGTCGAAATCGGCCCGCGCCGCGTCGTCGCCGGGCTGGTGGACGACATCCTGGGCGACCGGCCCCACGTCACCGTCGCGCTCAACCCCAGCCGTCAGAAATGCAGTGACCGTCAACTGCGCGAGGCCGCGGTGCAGTTGCAAGTAGCTGGGGTGACGCTGGGAGATATCGATCCGTATCAAGCGTAAAACGTAATTCGTAAAACGTAATTCGTAATTTGTGAGGGGGGAAATGATGGCGCTAACTATGACTTTGAACGGCAGCAATTATGTGAGCGATAGAACGCGGGGGGCGTTCGAGCAGGCGTTGGAAGAGGCAAGAGGCAAGAGGCAAGAATCAGCGAATCGAGAATCAACGAATCGAGAATCGGCGAGTCAGCCCGTAACCCACAGTTCGCAACTCCTAACTCCTAACTCGCAACTCGCAACGCTTAACTCGCAACTCGTAACCCTCGACCACGCGCTGGCGCAATCCTATGAGCATCAGATGTTGACGATGCGCGTTCACGAGCAGTATCTCAACAATCAGGGGGAGTACGCGCGGTTGTTCGGGCAGTTGATGCAGCAGCAAGGGACAATTTTCGCGCAAGCGGCGGCCATTCCGCAACAAGCGGAGATGACGGCGGCGGTCTTAGAGACGCTGGCGCGCAGCATGGCCCGCTTCCATGACCTGCAGGAGCAGACGCTCGACGTGCACCGGCAATTCCTGGCGCAACAATCCGAGTACGCCCGCGCGACGATGCAGTTGTTAGCGGGGCAACGAATCAGCGAATCAGCGAATCAACGAATCAACGAATCAACGAATCAGCGAATCAACGAATCAGCGAATCAGCGAGTCGGCGAGACGGTCAAACGTGGAAATGGCAACGGTAATGGCAACGGCCATCATCCACAGGAGGCAGAAAGCAGGGAGCAAGATGCAGGAAGCATGAGGCAGGATGCAGGAAGCACGAGGCGAGAACCGGCGGATTCCCCGATTCTCCAATCCCTCAATCTCCAATCTTCCAATCCTCCAATCCCTCAATCTCCCAATCTTCAATCTCCCAATCTTCAATCTCCCAATCCCCCCATCTCGCAATCCCTTGTCTCTTCCCTCCTCGCCATTGTCAGCGAGAAGACCGGCTATCCCGCCGACATGCTCGAACTCGACATGGATATGGAGGCCGACCTGGGCATTGACTCCATCAAGCGCGTCGAAATCCTGGGGGCGTTGCAAGATGCGCATCCCGACCTGCCCGAAGTCGCCACCGACGTGTTGGCCGAACTACGCACGCTGCGGCAGATTGTGGAGAGGATGCAGGAGGCAGGGGGCAAGGGGCAAGCATCGGCGAATCAGCGAATGGGCGAATCCTCAAATCAACAAATCTTCAATCACCCAATCCCTAAATCTTCAAAAAAAGCGTAACGCGGGCGGCGCACGGGATTGCGCGCCGCGAGGCGCGCCTGCGTGCGCTTCCCGCTCCCGATTTGCTGGAAGTGACGCTGCCTGAAGGTCACATCTGCCTGATAACCGACGACGGGACGCCGCTGACCACCGCGTTAACGGATGCCTTGACCGCGCGTGGCTGGCGCGTGGTGGTGTGGCCGCATACGTCCGATGCGGCGCAGGTGGCGTCCATCCTCGAAGCGCACGGGCCGGTAGCTGCCTTTATCCATCTGAACCCGCCCGGCGATGGTGCGCTGTTTTCCGCTGCTGACGAGGCGCGACTCAAGGACGTTTTCTTACTGGCAGGTCGTCTCAAACCCACGTTGACCGACTCCGCGCGACGCGGGTGGGCCGCCTGGATGACCGTGACGCGGCTCGACGGCGCGCTGGGCCTGCGTGGCGGCGGCAGCCCGGTGGCCGGTGGCTTCTTCGGCCTGACGAAGACGCTCGCGCTGGAATGGCCCGACGTGCATTGCCGCGCCGTGGACCTCGCGCTCGACCTGCCCGTGGAGCGCGCCGTCGCCTGCATCCTTGCCGAACTCCACGATCCCAACCGGCGGCTCATCGAGGTGAGCTGGAGCGCAGCGGGGCGGGTCACGATTGAGGCATGAAACGGAAATTTACCGCAGAGTACGCAGAGCGCGCGGAGTTTTTTTGATTACTCAGCGTTCTCGGCGACCTCTGCGATGAAAATTATGCTTAAGTGAAAACTATGGAATCAATTTACCCTGACAAAAACGATGTGTTCCTCGTCACCGGCGGGGGGCGGGGGATCACGGCGCAATGCGCGATCCGGTTGGCGGAGCGGTACGGCGGAATGTACATCCTGATGGGGCGCTCGCCGCTGGAAGCCGCGGAACCGGCCTGGGCCGCCGGTTGCGCCGACGAGGCCGCGCTCAAGTCACGCGCGATCACCGCCCTGCGGGACGAAGGCGCACGTCCCAAACCGGCGGAAGTGCAGCGCGCTGTGGAGCGTGTCCTGGCGCAGCGCGAGATTGCCGGGACGCTGTATGCCATCGAAGCGGCCGGCGGTGCGGCGACCTACCTCAGCGCCGACGTGACCGACGCCGATGCCCTGCGCACTGCGCTTGCCCCGGTGCGCGACCGCGTGACGGGCATCCTGCACGGCGCGGGCGTCCTGGCCGATAAGCGCATCGAGCAGAAGACGGCGGCAGACTTCGAGCGGGTCTACGGGACGAAAGTGCGCGGCCTGCAAGCCGTGCTGGATTGCATCCCGCCGGAACAATTGCGGCATCTGGTGCTGTTTTCGTCCGTCGCCGGCTTCTACGGCAACGCCGGGCAGGCGGATTATGCCCTGGCGAACGAGGCGCTCAACAAGCTGGCGCACCGCCTGCAGCGCGAGTACCCCGCCTGTCACGTCGTCGCGGTGGATTGGGGGCCATGGGACGGCGGTATGGTCACGCCGGAACTCAAACAGATGTTCGCCGAACGTCACGTCGCCGTAATTCCGGTGGATGTGGGCACCGCTATGCTGGCCGACGAGCTGGCGCGGGAAACGCCCGCCGCGCAAATCGTGATCGGCGGCGCGCTGCTTCCCGCCGCCCGCGAGCCGTCCGCCGACCTGCGCAGCTACCGCATCCACCGCGCGCTTACCCTGGAGGCCAACCCCTTCTTGCGCGACCACGTCATCGGCGGGAACGCCGTGCTCCCCACCGTCTGCGCCGTCGGCTGGATGGTCAACGCCTGCGAAAATCTCTATCCCGGCTACACCTT
>JAIOAS010000226.1:0-6862 GCA_019873725.1 Chloroflexota bacterium
CGTCCCCGGTGGCTGTGACGCGAGCGGCGTCCCTCAAGCGATCACCCATCTGTACGATCCACAAAGCGACACGTGGAGCGAGGGAGCGCCGTTGCCCCAACCATTGTGCGCTTATGCGCTGACAGAACACGACGGGCGGGCCTATCTCTTCGGCGGGTGGAACGGCGCGGCGTATCAGGCCGTGGCCTATGTCTACGACAGCGCCGCCAATGGCGGCAGCGGCACGTGGACGGAAATCGCGCGTCCGGCCGAAGCGCGCGGGTTTGGCGCTGCCGCCGCCGTGGTCGACGCCAATAGTCACATTCGCATTTTCTATGTGGGTGGCTACGACAATGAGCGCGAGTCGGCAACCTGCGAGGTTTACCTGCCCGACGCCGACCGGTGGGAGCGTTGCGCGCCAATGCTGCTCCCGCGTGGGGGGCTGGGGGTGGCAGCCATCGGCGCGCGGGTGTACGCGATCGGCGGTGGGTGGACGACCTATTTGGGGTTCAACGAACGTTACGATCCCTCAACCGACACCTGGGCTGTGGTTGAGACGCCCATTGTGGGCGAATGGCGCAACCTGGGTGTGACGGCCCGAGAAACATCGCTCTACATCGTCGGCGGGTGGAGCGGCGACTACCTCAACCGCGTCTACGCCATCGAGGTGCTGCCCTGGCGCGTGTTTATCCCCACCACGTTTTTCTCACCGTAGGCGCGCTTCCCCGGCAGAAGCTTGACGAAATTCCTGTTGTGCGTATAATGACGCTTGTTGATCCTCGGTAGCTCAATCGGCAGAGCGGCCGGCTGTTAACCGGTTGGTTGTAGGTTCGAGTCCTACCCGAGGAGCACAGAAGGGGTTGCGCGAGCTGGTAAAGCATAGCGCGACCCTTTTTTGCTGCCAGCCTTCGAGGTTGGGTTCCCCGGCGGAGACGCTCTCTCCACCGGCCTCGACAAAATCGCGCACCAAGTTACCATCACTCTTCTATTGCGCCAAACAGTTTGGGATCAATCGAAACATACTCAAAATGGAATCTGTGCGATCATCCAGAAACTTACTCACCTGCGTGAACGGGTACACCGCGTTCTGGTTATCAAAAACGATTGCCCATCGTCCATCGCGAGGCTCCCACTTACCACGATAGCAATGTCGAATGCACTCACCGAAGAATGTACCGAGATCCTTTACCACGGTCTCTCTTTCTTCGGGGGATATATCGGGTTGGAGCGTAGTGATGTACTCCTCCAACCAGGCGACCGAATTCTCATCATGGGTCAAGGTAACACCCTGCTTCGCTCGCATCTCCGCCACAAACAGTTCGGTTTCATACTGGATTCTACCCCCCACCCACTCGATATAGCGACTATCCCGAGCAGCATAACGAGGCGCCAAACCCTTACTCCGCCATATCTCATCAATGGCTAGCGTCGCGGCCTGGCTCACCGTTCTACCCATCCAGTTCCTTTCCTCTCTATCCTTTTCGCGCGCGTATTCGAGCGCCGGTATCGCTCGTTCATCCCCCAGGTCGCCCAGGGAATCCGCAGCGGCAATGCGTTCCTCGAGGCTATGCTGCTGTAACACCTCGATCAAGGGTTCGAGCGCTCTACGATCCCTCAAATCTCCCAACGCACGCGTCGCCCAATACGAGAGGGCATGCTTCCTCACCGAGAGCGCGGCGACCAGAACCTTGACGACGCGCTCAACATCGAGTTGTTTCATCGCCTTTACCATAGAAGCCCGTAGGTGACCACTCTCTGAAGAAAACACATCGGCCAACGCTTCAGTTTCTCCCAAACAGAAAAGCGCCATGGCGATGGCCAATCGCACGTCATCTGGCTCGGTATACAGCACATAATCGCCCCGCATTTCGTGCGCATAATAGGCCTTAGTCAGGGGACGTACCGCGCGTGAGTCGCCCAGATCGCCCAAGGCGAACGCCGCATTACGGCGCACCTGGGGATCGGTATGGGATAAATCGGATTTCAGCTCTTGCAGCGTCTTCATACACGCAAATTATGATTCTTTGTACATCGCAATCACCTTCTCCGGCACGATTTCAGCAAGGATGTTGTGGATGTTGCAGAAGACGTAGCCGCCGTCCTGATTCAGGTAATCGGTCACCTCGGCGACTTCGCGGCGCACGTCGTCCACGGAGCCGAGCGGCAGCGTGACCTGCGCATTGACGCCGCCACCCCACAAAGCGATTCTCCCGCGCGCTTTGTCTTTCCACTCGCGGTATGAGTGCTTCCCGGCGCTCCACTGCACGGGGTTGAGTACGTCGAACCCGCTCTCGATCAGCAGGTCGATCAGGTCGTAGATCGCGCCGCAGGAGTGGATGAACAGCTTCACCTGCGGGGCGATGCGGTGGCACTCGTCGGTGAGGCGACGGTAGTAGGGCAGGAACAGCTCGCGGTAGACTTTGGGCGAGGCGATGAGGTTGCGCTGCGTGCCCCAGTCGTCGGCGGTGAGCATGATGATGTCGATGTCCTGATGGATTTCGGGCAGCAGCGCGCGGATGTTCGCCACGGCGCGCTCCGTGACGATTTCGTGCAACTCGGTCACGTAGTCCGGCTCGGTGAGGCAGAGCATCGGAAAGATCGCCAGGCCGCTGTACGCGCCGATGCCGATCCCCGCCGACAACGCATTGTCGTTGAAGAACACGGCCCGGTCGGTGGATTCGCGCACGCGGCGGCACAAGTCCCGGATAGCGGCAATGCGTTCATCTTCCAGAGGGTGCGCCTGGATAGTTTGACGCAACTGCTTGAGATCGAGTTTGGGCAGGTCGGCGGAAAGATCGAGTGGCTGCCCGCCGTGCTCCTCATCGAAGACGTAGGACGACGGCGGCATACGCTGGCTGCGGCCTTGCAGGATTGTCCCGTCCGGCAGGGTGCGGAAGTTCTCCGGGTAGCGCACACGGGCCGGCAGTCGCCCGTTGAAGTTATACGTGTGCCACAGCTCCGGCTGCTCGAAGGCGTTGGTTACGCCATCGAGGATGGTGACTACGTCGATGCCCAGTGCATCGAGCACGTCCAGGTCGGGCAGCGCCAACATCTGCCCCGTATCTTCGACGCGGGGCAGGCGCGGTGGCAGGCCCAGCGCCGCCACCAGTTTCGGATACGCAAAGGCGCTGATGGACGTGGAGCGCATCCCGCCCAGGTCTTTGGGCATCCGGTCAGGCGTCTGGAAATTCAAGGCTTGCAACACTCGCTCGCGTGAAGTCGGCATCGATAAAACTCCTTCTCAAAACATCGAACCACGAATCTACACCAATCCTCACGAATAAGATTCAGATTAGTGTAAATTCGTGGAGATTCGTGGTTAAATTGTCCCCTGCGACTCGTCGAGCTGCGCGCGCTTTTGGGCGTGGAGGGCCAGGACGTCGGCTTGCACTTTTCTCAGATAGTCGCCGCGCAGGGGGAAGCGGGTGAGGATCAGCGCGCCGAGCAGCATCGCGCCGCCGGGAATCAGGCCGACAAGCGCCTTGATGCCCCATAAGGCGCTGGCGGGTTGGTTCAGGAAAATCTGCCCCTGGTTCGCCTCGCGCGTGACGAAGTTCGTCACTTGCAAGATGTAGGGCAAGAGCGCGAGCGCCACCGATTGCGCCGGTTTGGTCAGCAGCGCATTGACGCCGAAGAAGGCGCCCTCGCGCCGCACGCCGGAGCGCAGCTCGTCCTCGTCGGCGACCTCGGCGAAGAGCACGTTGGTCAGCGTTTGCGGCCCCGCCAGCCCGAATCCGGCAAGGACCAGGCAAACCGGAATCAGCGCCGTCGGCACGAGCATGATCGACACCAGCGCGACCCCCGCAATCACCAGCAAGGTCTGCTGCGCGCCGACGACCCCCAACCGACGCCGCAGCACTGCCGTCATTGGCACGCCGATGATGAGCGGGATGAACAGGCAGGCGATGAGCAGGATCGAGCTGGTCTGGAGCACGTAATCGGCGATGTAGAACAATGCCCCCAGGAGCAGTGATTGCATCAAAATCGACATAAAGTTCTGCGCCACCAGGATGAGGAACGCGCGGCTGGTAAACGTGTACTTGATCGCCGGTCCCAGCTTGAGCGGCTCATCGACACGGTGGAACTCGGGACGCTCACGGACCCGCAAAGTGGTGATGATGATCATCGCCGCGCTGAAGATGCCGACAACAATCATCGAAATCTGCAACGGCGCGAAGGAGGGTGACGTCCCCGCTTTGGGCCGGAAGAAATCGGGAATCACGAAACCCAGAATCATCCCCAGCAGGCCAAAGAGCGATGATGAAATCTGCAAACCGTTGCGCTCCGCATCCGACTCGCTCACTTCGGGCAGCAGCGCCGAGTAGACCAGCCCAATGATGGTGTAGGCGGTATCGTAGAGCAGCATCGTGCCCAGCATCCAGGCGAAGAGCGTACTCGATCCGGCCCCGCGTGGCGCGAACCACACCAGGATAAACGTCAGCGCCAGGAACGGAGCCGTGTAGCGCATGTAGGGGATGCGGCGTCCCAACTTCGACCTGGTGCTGTCGGTGATATAGCCGAACAGCGGATCGTTGATCGCGTTCCATACGGCGTAGATCGCCGACGCCATAGCGATCCACCGCGCCTCCAAACCCAGGTAATCCTGGTAGAAGATGGGCAGTAGCGCGCCATACGTCCCGGAGACGAAAGACGTCCCCAGAGCCGCCACCCCCCAGATGACTTTGTAGCTCAGACTCAACTTCACGCCGCCGTGTTGCGCTTCGTTCATGGCCTGGTTCGACATTGTTAGCCTCCTCCTTGAGAATAAACCATGAGTCTACTCAAAAAACTAAGATTTTCACCACGGAGACACAGAGGTCACGGAATTTTATTTAGCGGTGTGTGCACAACACACCACTTGCATCGTCAGGCTCTCCTGTCACGCTAATGCTTTGTGGAGATCGCGCGCTAACTGTTCCAGGCCAGGCGGCTTGAGCGTCCAGCCGACGACGTTGGACGGGACGGTCTCACGGGTCTCCTGGCTCAACTTGTTGCACGATGCGCGCGATTTATTCACCGCAGAGGTCGCAAAGCACCCAGAGAAAGCCCCTTTTTATGCGGCCTCAGCGTGCTCTGCGGTGAGAGATACAAAATCATCAGAGAACGTCAGTCTTGCGAGCGATAGCTGTCAATAATGGCCCTCGCCGTGCCGACGTCGCCGGTGATGAGCGCCGTGAAGGCTTCAGCCAGGCGGGCGTTGACCGCGGCATCGCCGGCATGCGCTCGCCGCAGGTTGAAGAGCCGGAGCGGCAGGCGCAAGTCCTCAGCGGTGAAAGTGAACGCATCCCCTGCCATCGCCCGCCGGGCTTCCTGCACCATCTCCAGATACCGGTAGCCGAATTCTTCGGTCGGTTCGATGACAGTGCCTTCCCCATAATCGTTCCAGGTGATAAGTTGGACCACGTCTGGAGTATTGCTCAGCGCCAGTTCGAGGGTGAAGCGGAATGTTTCGCCGTCCTGATCATCCAGGTAACCATAACCCTCGCTGATACCGGCTTCCTTGTAGATGTCGTGAAATCCCGGAAACGCGCCGCCAACCCGGTACGCATCCCCACCCACTTTCGCGTAAAAGGGCTTGAGATAGTTTTCGAGCGCGGCCTGGGTCAGCACGCCATCTTTGGACGCCCACATCGGCGGCCACGGGAAACTCGATGTTGACACAGTCCCGACGCGCTTGTCGAGCGTGATGAAGATCGGCTGAACGTCCAGCACGGAGAACAGCTTCTCCCAATCCGCCCCGCTGGCGTAGTATTGCGGGCCAAACGTCAACAGCACAGGCCGCCCATTGCTCTTCAAGTAAGCGTCATCGCCGAACCACGTGTCCTGCAAGTACCGCATCACCGCCTGACCGTGGGTGTAGACATCTGCCGCGGACAGGTGCTTGTTCTCGACCATGTGCTTGACCGTTTGATCCTCGTAGCAGATGGCGAACTGCAACCCGGCTTCTTTGATATACGTGAACAACTTGCCCGTGGCCCGGTTCAACACGCCGTAATCCCAGAACTCCTCGGTTCCGTACCAATCCACGATCACGCCGTCGATGCCGCTCAGCTTCATCAGCGCGACCTGATATTCCAGTAACGCATCATCCATCGAATCGTAAGGCCCGGTCAGCGGCATGGTGTGCGATGCAATCTGTGGGCGTCCGTTTTCGTCCATGTGCGCCGGATTGAAATGGTTCATCGTCCAATGCCAGCCCCAATAGCCACTGACGTCGGGCGTCTGGTACCAGGGCATGTAGTGCGCCATCAACAGGGGGCGCCGGGGACTTTCCGGTGGAGTTGGCGTGGAGGTCAATGTTGCAATGGAAGTTGGCGCTTCTGTGATGGGGACAGGTGTGGGTGTCGATGTCTCTGCGCAACCGGCCAACACCAGCAATAGAATCAACGTGAGACTCAATGGTCTTAGCGTCTGGCTCATATCTCCTCCCGGCAATCGTTTTGGACAACCGCTTGTTTATAGACGTCGATATAAGTGTACACCACAAATCCAGGAACGCATCCCCGCACCCGGGACTCTTATCCTTCTTGCTTGCTCCGAGGGGAACGCCAGTTCCCCGTTCCGGGTCACAAAACGCGGATCTGACGATCCGCTTGAAGCGAAAATAAAGGCGCGGGTTCTTATCCTTCTTGCTCCGAGGGGAACGCCAGTTATTTTTGCTCTGAGGGGAACGCCAGTTCCCCGTTCTGGGTCACAAAACGCGGATCTGACGATCCGCTTGAAGCGAAAATAAAGGCGCGGGTTCTTATCCTTCTTGCTCCGAGGGGAACGCCAGTTCCCCGTTCCGGGTCACAAAACGCGCATCTGACGATCCGCTTGAAGCGAAAATAAAGGCGCGGGTTCTTATCCTTCTTGCTCCAAGGGGAACGCCAGTTCCCCGTTC
>JAIOAS010000226.1:6977-8482 GCA_019873725.1 Chloroflexota bacterium
ATCTGACGATCCGCTTGAAGCGAAAATAAAGGCGCGGGTTCTTATCCTTCTTGCTCCAAGGGGAACGCCAGTTCCCCGTTCTGAGTCACAAAACGCGGATCTGACGATCCGCTTGAAGCGAAAATAAAGGCGCGGGTTCTTATCCTTCTTGCTCCAAGGGGAACGCCAGTTCCCCGTTCCGGGTCACAAAACGCGGATCTGACGATCCGCTTGAAGCGAAAATAAAGACGCGGGTTCTTATCCTTTTTGCTCCGAGGGGAACGCCAGTTCCCCGTTCTGAGTCACAAAACGCGGATCTGACGATCCGCTTGAAGCGAAAATAAAGGCGCTGTGACAAGAATGATAAAGTCCTTCCCGGCGTCCCGCATCGGATTGCCCATTCAGGAAGATTAGTGTAGAGTGATGATGAAACTATGGAAGGAGTCCTTATGAGCGGCGATAGACTGTCAGGATACGAAAACATTCCCGTAAAGCGCCTCGTGGTCGGGATCACCGGCGCGAGTGGTGCGGTCTACGGCGTGCGGGCGCTCACCGCGCTCAAAACGCTCAAGATCGAGACGCATCTAGTGGTGACACCGCCAGGCATGGCAACGCTGCGCCAGGAACTGCACGTTGATCTGCCAAACCTCCAGGCTCTCGCGGCGCACATCTACGATCCCCAGGACTTCGGCGCGCCCATCGCCAGCGGTTCCTTCGCCACGGGCGGTATGCTCGTCGCGCCCTGCTCGATGAAGACACTCTCGGCCATCGCCCACAGCCACGCCGACAATCTGCTCACCCGTGCCGCCGACGTGACGTTGAAGGAAGGCCGCCCGCTGCTGCTGATGGTGCGCGAGACTCCGCTGCATCTGGGCCACCTGCGCCTGATGACGCAGGCCGCCGAAATCGGCGCGATCATCTTCCCGCCGGTGCCGGCCTTCTACGCATACCCCGCTACGCTCGAAGAAATGGTCGATCACACCGTAGGCCGGATGCTCGCGCGACTGGGCATCGCAAACGACCTCTACGCGCCTTGGGGAACGTCATTGTAGCGCGAGTTGGCAACTCGCGCTACAGTTCAGGGTAAAAAGATCGTCTGCGGTGGGGTGTAATTCCGCAATACGGCAGGCAGATACACGCGCCACAGTTGCGGCACGACGCGCAGTTCCACGTCCAGGCGCTGCGGTGAGTCCAGCGTGTCGGACGGTTGCGCCGTCACCGTGATGGTGCCGGTGTAGACGCCGGTGGCGTAGCCGGCCGTATCCGCCACAATCCACAGCCGCTCTCCCTGCGCGCCGAACGTGACCGGCAGGGTCATCGCCAACGTCCCACCCGGCGCGACCTCCGCCGTCCAGGTGAGCGTGCCGTAACCCACGTTGTCGATGCGTACCGACGTCGTCATCACCTGCGGCGCGCTGACCTCCGCCAGCAGCACGCGCCGCGTCGTCTCCAACGCCAGACGCGGCTTCACTTCCAGGCACGTCACCGGCCCGGCGGAGACCAATACGTTGCCCTCTCTGTCCACG
>JAIOAS010000227.1 GCA_019873725.1 Chloroflexota bacterium
CGTGACAAGCTGTCGTACATCTTCACCCGTTCGCGGGAGATGCAAGAGCTGGTTGAGCGCGTGGGGGGCTGCGACCTGCTCAAGGGCTACGTGCTGGCCTGTCTCTTCTACGAACCGAGCACGCGCACCAGCGCTTCGTTCATTGCGGCAATGGAACGACTGGGCGGCAGCGTTATCCCGATCACCCAGGGCGTGCAGTTTAGCAGTGTCAGCAAGGGAGAAAGCCTGCCGGACACGATTCGCACGCTCGAACAGTACTCCGACGTCATCGTGCTGCGCCATCCGGAAATCGGCTCGGCCAAGCTGGCGGCGGATTACGCTTCCATCCCGGTCATCAACGCGGGCGACGGCGCGGGCGAGCATCCCACCCAGGCGCTGCTCGACCTGTTCACCATCCGCCAGGAATTAGGCCGCATTGACGGATTGAAGGTGGCGATGGTCGGCGACCTGCGCTACGGGCGCACCGTCCACTCGCTCACCCGGCTGCTGATGCAGTACGACGATGTCAGCCTGCGCTTCGTCTCACCGGATATCCTGCGTCTGCCGATGGCGCTGATGAACGAGTTAATCGATCACAGCGTCAAAGTGCGCGAAACCCACGACGTCGCCGACGTGATCGAGAACGCGGATGTGCTCTACGTCACCCGCATCCAAAAAGAACGCTTCAGCGATCCCAAGCAATACGAAGAGGTCAAAGACTGCTACGAAATCACCACCGAGTTGATGGCGCGCGCCAAAAAGAATATGATCGTGATGCACCCGCTGCCACGCGTCGGCGAAATCCACTATCGCGTGGACGATGACCCGCGCGCTGCTTACTTCCGCCAGGTGAAGAACGGGATGTACGTGCGGATGGCGCTGCTGGCGGCGGTGTTGGGGAAGGCGTAAAACGTGAAACGTAAAACGTAAAACGTAAAACGTGAAACGTAAAACGTAATTCCCTTTACGCATTACGTTTTACGTTTCACGAAATGGGAGGATGCAATGCGAGCTAGTTTTGTGAGCCAATTGAACGAAGCGATGGAGCGGAATAAGTCTTTGTTGTGTGTGGGGCTGGACCCGGAGGTAGAGCAGATTCCGGCGGATTTCCTGCCCGGTGCGCCGACGGTGGAACGGGTGAAGGCGTTCTGTTTGGACATCATCGCGCAGACCGCCGACCTGGTGTGCTGCTACAAGCCCAACAGCGCCTTCTTCGAGCAATATGGTGCTGCGGGTTGGGACGCGCTGCGCGAAGTCATCGCCGCGTGCCACGCTGCGGGCGTGCCGGTGCTGCTCGACGCCAAGCGTGGTGATATCGGCAGCACGGCCAAAGCCTACGCCCGCGCCGTCTTCGAGGTGCTGGACGCCGACGCCGTCACCGTCAGCCCATACCTGGGGAAAGACAGCATCGCGCCGTTCCTCGCGTATCCGGGCAAGGCCGTTTTCGCGCTATGCTTCACCTCCAACCCGTCGGCGGCGGAGGTGCAACAGCACGGCGCGCCGCCGCTGTTCAAGCGCATCGCCGTGCAGGCGCAGGCCTGGGGCGACGCGACGCAACTCGGTTTCGTCGTCGGCGCGACGCAGCCGGAGGCGCTCGCCGTCGTGCGCACGCTCGCACCGGATCGCTGGATTCTTGCGCCCGGCGTCGGCGCGCAGGGCGGCGATTTGGAGGCCGCGCTCGGCGCCGGATTGGATGCGCAGGGCAGCGGCGTCATTGTCCCGGTTTCGCGCGCCATTCTCTACGCGGAGAATCCACGCGCGGCGGCAAAACAACTACGAGACAACATTAACCAACAACGCAGTCAGGTTGTCAACGGATTGAACGGATTCAAACGGATTACAGAGAAAAAATCCGTTGACACCTTGATCCTCAGTTTATTCGAGGCCGGCTGCGTCAAGTTTGGCGAGTTCACGCTGGCCTCGGGGAAGACGTCGCCCATTTACGTGGACTTGCGGCGCGTGATTTCGTTCCCGGCGGTGTTCCGGCGCGTTGTCGCGGCCTACGTCGAGGTGGTGAACGGCCTGACTTTCAATCACATCGCTGCTGTGCCCTACGCAGCACTGCCGGCCGCCGCCGCCGTCGCGTTACACCTGGGGCATCCGATGCTGTACCCGCGCAAGGAGGTCAAGGCGCACGGCACGGGGCAGGCCATCGAAGGCGCGTTCGAGCCGGGGCAAACCGCCGTCGCCATTGAGGACGTCATCACGACCGGCGGAAGTATTGTCACCGCGATTCAGACGATGCAGGAGGCAGGACTCAAGGTGCAAGATGTGGTTGTGCTTGTGGACCGGGAACAAGGCGGCGGCGCTACGTTAGCAGAAAAGGGGTTGCGCTTGCACGCCGTGCTCACCATCAGCCAGATTCTCGACACGCTGCGAGATGAAAAATGCATCTCTGATACAATGTACGAGGAAGTGAAACGCTATCTGGCGGCGTGAAACGTAAAACGTAATTCGTAATTCGCTGGGGAGAATGAAATATGGAAATCCGTCGAGCAACGATAGCCGATGTCGAAAGCATCTCGGCGCTCAACATGGACGTGCAGAACATCCACGCAGAGGCGCTGCCGCATATCTTCAAGCACATCTCGGATCCGGGGTTTGCCGTGCCCTACGTCACCGAACAAATGAACCAGCCCGATAACTACTTTTTCATCGCCAACATTAACGGTGAGGATGTGGGGTACATTTTTGCGCACGTTACCCGACGGCCTGACAATGCCTACATGCACCCGTGGAACTTCGTCTACATCAATCAAATCTCCGTCAAACCGGCATACCAGCGTCAGGGCTGCGGCGCGGCACTCATCCAGGCCGTGCGTGACCTCGCCAGAGAGCAAGGCATCACAACCGTCGCCATGGACACGTGGTTCTTCAACGAGAAAGCGCAAGCCTTCTTTGCCCACGAAGGCTTTACCATGTTCAACATGCGAATGTGGATGCAAATTGATGCGTAAAACGTAAAACGTGAAGCGTAAAACGTGAAACGAAAAGTTTGCTTACGTTTCACGCAGTACGTTTTACGTTCATAGGACTAATTTCCTACTTGACCCTGACGTTACGTGATAGTGTATACTGGACTTCGTCAAGGAGGAGAACGTGAAAGCCTATACGGTGAACCAACTGGCAAAAATGGCCGGGGTGAGCGTGCGCACGCTGCACCATTACGACCACATCGGGCTGCTCAAGCCGTCATCCCGCAGCGCGGCGGGCTACCGGTTGTACGAACGGCAGGATCTGTTACGCTTGCAACAGATCCTGTTCTTCAAGGAGCTGGATGTGCCGTTGGATGACATTCGCCGTATCCTGGACGATCCGGGGTTCGATCAGGTGCGCGCCCTGCGACAACACCGGACCCAACTGGAGCAACAAATCACCCGGCTGACACGCCTCCTGCACACGCTGGACAAAACACTATCGAGTTTAACGGAGGACGATATGACACTGACCGATGAAGACCTTTATGCCGGTTTTACCCCGGAACAGCGAGAACGCTACGACCGCGAGGCCGCCGAGATGTACGATCCAGCCATAGTGAAGCTCTCGCAAGAGCGTCTCCGCAAGCTGACCAAACAGCAATGGGAAGCCGTCAAAGCCGAAGGCGACGCCGTCACGCGCGCACTCGCGGCTTTGGCGGACGCCGCGCCGGACTCCCCGGAAGTGCAGGCGCTCATCGCCCGGCATCACGCCTGGATCGAGAATTTCTATCCGGCGGACGCGGCGCTCTACAGCGGCCTGGGGCAGGGCTACGCCCAGCACCCGGAATTCCGCGCCTTCTACGACCGCTATCGCCCTGGCCTGGCCGACTTCATGTGCGCGGCGATGACGGTGTATGCCGAGACAGTACTGGCGCGTAAGGCCAAATAATGCGCTATGCGGGCGTGGGATCGGATAATCCCACGCCCGCATTCAAAAGGGAAAACTATGTCCGATTTGACATGTGAGTTTCTCAATCTCAAACTGCGAAACCCCATCGTGCTTGCCTCCGGCATCCTCGGCACGAGCGCCGACGTGCTGGAGCGCGTGGCGCGGGCAGGCGCGGGGGCGGTCACGGCGAAGAGCTGCGGGCCGGCTCCGCGCGCCGGTCATCCCAACCCGGTCGCCGTGGAGTGGGACCACGGGTTGCTCAATGCCATCGGGCTGAGCAATCCCGGCGCGGAAGAGGAAGCGCGGATGCTGGTGGAGGCCCGCGCGCGGCTGGAACCGCTCGGCGTGCCGCTCATCGCCAGCATCTTCGCCGGGACGGTAGCGGAGTTCGGCGATGTGGCGCGGGTCATCGCGGCAGCGCGCCCGCACCTCATCGAGGTCAACATCTCGTGCCCCAACGTCGCCGACGAGTTCGGGACGCCGTTCGCAGCCTTGTGCGAGAGCGCAGCAGCAGTCACGGAGATGGTGAAGTGCGCAGTGGGCGACATCCCCATCAGCGTCAAGCTCGCGCCGAACGTGCCAAACATCGGGCGGATCGCCGCCGCCGCCGTCGAAGCCGGGGCCGATGCCATCACCGCCATCAACACGATGCCAGGGATGGTGATTGACGCCGAGGCCGGTCGGCCGGTACTCTCCAATCGCGTCGGGGGTATCTCCGGGCCGGCGCTCAAGCCGATCGCCCTGCGCTGCGTCTACGAGATCGCGCGCAGTGTTCGGGTGCCCATCATCGGAACGGGGGGCGTCACCACGGGGCGCGATGCGGCGGAGATGCTGATGGCTGGCGCAACCGCCGTCGGTGTCGGGTCGGCGGTATGGACGCGCGGCGTCGCAGCGTTGGGCGACATTGCAGCGGAGTTAGCGGCGTTTATGGCGCAGGAAGGTTACAGAACACTGGGGGCGCTGCGTGGTGTTGCACTTTAATTTTCTACCACGAATCTTCACGAATCGCCACTAATTTTCTTTTATTCGTGAAAATTCTGTACTGGTCAACGAGAGTTTGAACTTGCCGGACGGCTTTTTTTACCGCAGAGTTCGCTGAGAGCGCGGAGAAATTCTATAAATCTCTGCGAGCTTTGCGCTCTCTGCGGTGCAATATGTCTTTGACCACTACATATTCGTGAAAATTCGTGGAGATTCGTGGTTCATTCTGACGAGGTGTTATGCACCAGACTTTTACGATTACCGAAATCCGCACGGAGAATTATCGCACCAAGACATTCATCTTCGATAGGTCGCTGCCCGGTGCACAGCCAGGCCAGTACGTGATGGCGTGGCTGCCAGACGTGGGCGAGAAGCCGTTCAGCATCGCGGGCAATGCTCCGCTGGCGTTGATGGTCGTCGCAGTGGGGCCGTTCAGTGAGGCGCTGCACCGGCTGCGCGTGGGCGAGCGCGTGTGGGTACGCGGCCCGCTCGGACAAGGGTTCGCGCTGCACGGAGCGCATCACCTGCTGGTAGGCGGCGGCTATGGCGTCGCGCCGCTGCTGTTCCTGGCGCGAACGGCGCTCGCTGCCGGGCATAGCGTGGAGGTGTGCATCGGCGCGCGGACGGCGGAGGATGTACTGCTGGCGGAGGCGTTTATGTCAACGGATTCAACGGATTTTAACGGATTAAGAGAAGAGAAGAAATCCGACACCGTGGCACTCACAACCCGCACCAGCACGGATTCAACGGATTTTAACGGATTAAGAGAGAAAAAATCCGTTTCATCCGTTCAATCCGTTGACAAACTCCTGATTACAACAGAAGACGGCACGCTGGGCGAGCAGGGATTGGTCACACGAGCGGTTGAGGCGGCGATTGCCGCACGTCGCCCGGATTGCGTCTATGCTTGCGGGCCGGCGCCGATGCTGACCGCGTTGGCGCGCTTATGCCAGGCACACAGTCTGCCGCACCAGTTCTCGTGGGAGGCGCACCTGCGCTGCGGGTTGGGCATTTGCGGGAGTTGTGAGTTAGACACGCAAACCCGGCAGGCGGCGAACATGCCTGCCGGGTGGCTGGTGTGCAAAGACGGTCCCGTAAGAATCATGATTCATGATTCATGATTCACATTCACGCTTCCTGGTAGACGAGCTTTCCTTCCCCATAAGCGGCGAGCGGGTAGCTTTCCAGGGAGAAGGGATCGCCGTTCCAGCCAACGAACGACGCCCACTTGCCCGGTTCGAGCGTGCCGAGGATGTCGGCAATGCCGAGGATTTCCGCGTTTTTGCGGGTGATGATCTCCAGCGCCTGCTGCTTGCTGAAGCCCATCCGCAAGAACCAGCGCAACTCGAAGAGCAGCATCTTCTGCAGGATCACCGGATGATCGGTCATCAGGCCAAACTCCACGCCGGACTCGATCAAGTACTTGATGTTGCGCCAGTTCTCGTGCTTCAGTTCCACCTTGTAGGCCAGCGTGTCCATCGGCCCATAGATGACGGGGATGCCCCGCGCCTTGAGTTCGCGGTAGATTTCCACCTCGTGCACGTCGCAGGTGTGCTCGATGGTGACGCGCAACCCGAACTCATCCACAAAGCGCAGCAATGCCGCGATGTCGTCGCTTTTGTGGACGTGGACGCGCAGCCGGTCCGCGCCTGTGAGCAGCGACTTGAGGATGGTTTCCTCGGCAGTGTAGGTGACGTCGGCATCCTCTTTGGCCTTCTCCTTCGCCATTTTCTGGCGCACGTCGTGCAGCTTGGCGCGTAGGATGGCGAGCGCGCCCATCCGGGTGAAGGGCCGCGTCCCCTTCCACTCGCGCGTGGACATCGGGTTGTAGCCAAAGGCAGCTTTGATGCCCGCGCGGCGGATGAGCGCGTCGTTGGTATTCTTGCCGTAGTTGCGGATGACGGCAGAGTTCCCCCCAATGATGTTGCCGCTGCCGGGCACCACGCACGAATACAACACGCCCGATTCGAGCGAGTCTGTGAAGCCGCTATCGTCCATCTGCACGGAATCCAGCGCGTCGGCGTGGGCGAGCATCGCATCCATACGCTCGTTCGCCTCCGACTCCGCCGAAGGCTCACCCGCGCGAATCATCCCGATGTGGCTGTGCGCGTCAATGAAGGCCGGCGTGATGACGGCGTATTCACCTGCCGGCGTCCCCGCCGGTTCAGGCGTGAGGCTGGCGATGGTAGCGCCATTTATGTTGACGTAGACGTTTTCAAGCACGTCCGTTCCGGTGTAGACGATGTGTCCAAGAATTGAGTCCATGTCATTCCTTCCTGTGTAAGTGATGGTCAGCGCTTGTCGCTGACGTTATTTGTGCATTGTACGTCAAAACCTATATGAACCAAGTTGAATCTGCTGCCTACCCCGAAGGGTGATCCCCCCGCACAGCCCACAAGAAAGGTAGAGCTTTGGTAATTTTGATTCCTTGATACTCGCCATTCAATATATCAAAATGCGGATCATACGTCACCAGGTAGTGGGCCTGTCCAACCACGGCGCAAGCCAAAATCATGTCATCATCAGGGTCCGCTGTAATCACCGGCGCTATCATTTGAGCAGGCACATCAACCCATTCGGCCAGTCGCTCCAGATAGGCCACCAATTCGATAATCCGATCTGGTTCAACCTGATGGTCTAGCAGTTTTCCAACGATCTCATCCAATAACGTCTGGCTGATTAGCAACACGAACTCATCCGCTAACCAACGGCGGATGAGTTCCTGAGTGGGGCTGGTCGGATTGCGGCTAAGAATGGCGGACACAAAGACATTGGTATCCAATACCGCACGCAACCGTTCAAGTTCAGTCACTCTGCCAATCCCCTTCAATAGCAGTATCTTTGACAATCACAGATTGGCGGATTTCTTCAACAAGTTGGTCAAAGTGCGCCGCAATTTGCTCGCGCGGTATAGATTCAAGTTCCTTAGCACGCCGTCGCGCCGCGACCTGAATTTCTGCGACACGGTTCTTTTGCCGGAGGATTTCCCGCCGCCGTTTCAGATATTCCACAAAGCCTAACACCAGCGGCCAATCCTCTTCCGACAACTCTGCCAGGCGTGGCGCACAACGTTCAATCCAACGGGCGGCGTTTGGATTGGGTGCAACGCGATAAGATGTATTGGTCATTATAGTCCTCCTTACGATTATCATAATCGTAAGCATCAAATTCGTCAAGATGAGGGTGCATTTCAATTCGGGGGCAAAAGCCAGATAAGCGTTTGATTTAACCGCAGAGTTCGCTGAGAACGCAGAGAAATTTCTGGCAACTCTGCGGACACTGCGTGCTCTGCAGTGCAATTTAAGAAAAGTCGCCCCCATTCTGAAATGCACCCCAGTCTATCAGCCAGATTGACGCAGATGGCAATTCATGTTATGATGCTAACAGCAGTCGAAGGAAGGAAGGTAATGATGACACCTTACGCGACCAAGGAACAAATTGTCGCCACACTCGACGAACTCCCACCGGAAAATCTGCGCGAGGTCTGGCAATTTCTCGATTTCTTGCGCTTCAAGAATCGAGGGTAGCTCTCCACTTAAGCGTGGTTGGCGGCCACAGATTGACAAATCGGTGTTTTTGGGCACACTAACCCCACTTTTGCGTGGAGGGTTACCCTATGGATACTGAAAAAAT
>JAIOAS010000228.1:0-5031 GCA_019873725.1 Chloroflexota bacterium
TCGAAGATCTGGTTGGAGGCCAAACGGCTAAAATGGATGTGATAGTGCGAAACGGCGAGCAGCAGCGCCGCAACCCAGCCCACGCGCCGACCGCCCAGCGCCCGCGCCAGCAGGAATGTCGTCAACACGGTGAACGTGCCCGTCAGAGCCGAAAGCATCCGCCCGCCCGCCACGGTCGCGCCAAAGACGCGCATCGCCGCGCCATACGCCAGAAACGACATCGTGGGAACCGAATACCAGCCGGTGGCAAAGGGGTTGTCAAGCGGGCGCGCGACCAAATTCAGGCTATCCACCAACTGCGTGCCCTCATCGCCGCCGAAGTTTGCCGGGATGCGCTCCAATGCCACCGCACGCACCAGGAACGCGACAAGCAGCAACGCCGCCAACCCATATCGCTCCGGTACGGGGAAATCGATAGCGCGCTTTTCGCGCAGCAAGGGAATAAGCAACGTGGCGGCAAAGCCGACCACGGCAACCAACCACCAGAGCAAGAGCGCGGTAAAATCGCGGGGGATGCCCTCCTTACGCGCCGCCAACGCCACCAGCGCCGCGACAACGAGCGCCGTCAACCGTCCCACTCCGGACGGCGTGCGCGGCACAAGCTGCGCCGGCTTGAGCCACGGACCACGCTCAGGCGCAACGGCACGCGCCAGACGCCACAACAAGGCCAGGGTGGTGAGTCCCAACACCAGAAAGGCGTCCCACACATAACGGTGAGACGCCAGGAGATAAGTCGCCACCAGGAGCAAAATAAACGCGAGCGCGGTGAACCCCATCGATTTATTTAAGCACGACAGAGCCGGGCAATTTGTTCAACGGTATTCCGCGCGTGGTGACGCATCAAGCCCAAAGGCGCAGAGCCGCGCACCGCGACGCCCATAATCGCGTTGACCTCTACACTCAGCGCGTACAGCATATAATCGCCCCCGGCGATACTCTGCTCAAAGCGCACCTGTTCGCGGCCCAAAATACGCGCGACCTCGGCCGAGGTACGCCACCCATGGATGATCGCCCGCGAGATCGACTCCGCCTCGGATTGCGCCAGTCCCCCCACCCACGTCAACAGGCCGCCGCCGAACGTGAGCAATACCGCATCCGCCCCCACGTCGTTGAGCAGGACGTTCATGGCCTGCTCGACCTCAACCCGGTGCGCAACGAAGGCATCATAGGAAATGCCGTACCCCTCCTCGCCTTGTTCAACAGCCGACGGCGCCTCGACGCGGGCCGGTGCGACGGACGGTGCAGGGGCTGGCTTGACCGGCGGAGGCGGGGGTGGAACCACAGGTTTGGTTGGCTCGACCTTCTGAGGCGGCTTTGATGTTTCAGCGCGCGGCGTGATTTTGATGACCGGCTCGACGTCGATCTGCGGTCCGAAGATATTCTCGTCGAGTGCCGGGGCGGGTTCTGTCGGTGGGACAGCACTCACTGGCTTGCCGGAACTTACCGGCGCACCCGGCCCTCCTGAGGGTGTCTTTGCCGGCGCAGCAGGGGCAGCGCCACCCATAGGCGCACTGAGCGCCGCCTGAATCAACCCCGGGAGTTCAGGCAAGAAGAAGGGCTTGGGCAGCACCCCCTGCACGGCAAGCTTCGCCGCCTCAGGCGAAAGCGATTCCCCCATCAGCGGAATGAGCATCAACCGCATCGCGGGATCTGTCTCGCGCAGCGCATGCGCCAACTCAAGCGCATCCGGATCGGCCAAAGCCATATCCAGGATCGCCAGATCGAGATGCTGCCGCCGGGCCAGCATCAGTGCATCTGCGCCGCGCATACACATATCGACCGTATAACCTTCGCGCTTCAACTCCTCAGACAGCAGAATCGCAAAAGGCTCATTGGGATCCACAACCAATATATGCATAGCATCTGCCCCCAACCACTACATGCAATTCGTAACCGTTCTTGCCCCGTATTGTAATAGCGGCGTGGGAAAAGGCAAATTGCGTGGTCGTGGTAGAATACGGTCAAGGAGACGATGTGATGAGACGACCCACCACCCACCTCATACGCTATGGCCGGCTAATCCTGCTGGTGCTCACACTGTCGCTCATGTCGCAGTGCGCGCCAGCCACGCCGCCCGTCACACCGGACGCCATCGCCGAGTCTCTGCGCGCCGCCAAAGAACACATCGCCGCCGGAGAATACACCGCCGCCGAAACCGCCTACCGCACAGCCATCCAGCGCGCGCCCAACAATCCGCAGCCGCTGCTCGAACTGACGCGCCTCTACCTGCTGTGGCAACGCCCGCGGGACGGATTGTCCACACTCGACGAAGCGATTCGCCAGGGCGCATCCGCGCAGGAAAATGCCGACCTGCGACTGGAACTGCTCGCCCAGGCGGGGAACTGGTCCCAGGTCGCCACCGAAGCCGCCGAGCGCCTGCATGCCTATCCGAACGACGGCACGGCCTTGAAACTGCTTACCCAGGCCTACTTGCAGGACTATCAGTGCCTCGCTGCCACCACTATGGCCCGGCGTTGGCGCGAAGCCGCGCCCGACGACCGCGACGCTGCGCTCACCTGGGGCCTGCTCGCCTCGGATATGCTTTCGCTATGCGAAACGGACGCGCGTCTGCGCGAAACACCACTGTGCGCCGAGACCAACGGCGGGACAAACCCCGATATGGACCTGGCTGCCGCCCTCATCCGCCGTGGAAACTGGCCGCTGGCGGCCTGCGTGCTCACCCGCGCCGCCGCGCGCAGCACAGCCACCGCCGAAACGCACATCTGGCTCGGTGAGGCGTTGACGCGGTTGGGCCGGCCGGCAGAGGCGGAAGCACATCTCGTCGCGGCGACCACGCTCGCACCGGAAGCGCCGCTCGGTTGGCTGCTGCTGGGGACGTACTACCTCGGCCAGCAGCGGACCGACGCCGCGCGGGAGAGCCTGCTCCGCGCGCGCGCCCTCGACCCACACAACCCGGCGCCATGCCTGGCGTTGGCCGAAGCCACCGCTCAAGCCGGACGCTACGACGAGGTCGACGTCTGGATCGCCGCCGCCCTCGACAACGCCCCGACGGACGCGGACATCGCCAAAGCCGCCGCGCGCTTCTACCTGGAGCGACATCTCATCCACGCCGAGTATCCCTTCCGCGCCATCCAGAGCGCCATCCAGCTCGCGCCCGACGACGGCGAAGCGCACCTGCTCTTGGGGCAGTTCCGGTTGATGACGGGCGACTCCTCCGCAGCCGTCAATGCGTTGGACACAGCAGTCGAGCTGGCCCCCACGCTCGGAGTCGCGCATTACTACCGCGGATTGGCCCTGCAAGCCGTGGGCCGGCAAAATGACGCCCAACAAGCCTTCATCCGCGCCGCCGACCTCGGCTACCGGCCCTAACCTCCCCGTCTACCGTCTACTGTCTACCGGCAACACCACCGCATCGTCGCCCGAAGCCGTCAACAGGCGCGGCCCATCGAGCACATACAGCCCCACGCGAATCTGGTACTCGCCTGGCACAGCGTCGCCGGGAAGCGCGATGACCCGCTCATCGACCACCACTTCGCCGACGGCCCAGCCGGTCGTCGGGCGCGTCCACGCTGCCGGTTCGCCATCGCTCTGGGCAAGTACCTGCCCCTCCGCGCCGACCAGATGAACGAACACGCGGTACGACGTCTCCATCTCGGCCAGCGCCTGCCAGGCCAGTGTCACTGTGATCGAGCCGCCGGGCGCGATGCCACTTTGACCGATGGCATAACCCGCCAGCCGGATCACGTCCCCAAAGGTGACATCGGCCACGGTGAAACCGGTGGGCACATCCCAGCGGCGCTCCGGTGCGACGACGCGCAGCGGAACTTCGGCCATATCCGCACATCCGGGCAGCCCAACGCGCAGCACGTAGTCGCCGCTTGCGACGGAGCCGGGCAAACGCAGGACCGGTTGGCCGATCCAGCGGTCGCCCGTGCGCCATTGGTTGGTCGGCCACCAGCTTGCCGCGGGCGGCAGATACCAGGTGCGGACGACGGCATCATCGGCGTCGCGGAGGCTCACCGTCGCCATCGCCGACACCGGCATCACGTCCAGCGCCTCCCACACCCAGCGCAGTGCGACAATGTCGCCCGGCGCGGCCTGCGCGCGATCCGCCGTCATCGCCCAGAGGCCCAACGCGCCGCAACGTTGCACGCGCGCGTCCTCCGACACGCCGAGTTCGGCCACTTCGGGCGCGCGTGTGGGTGGCAGAACACGCACCTGACCCAGCGCGAATTCCGGCCCCACGGGATTGCCGTCCGCGCCCAACACCGATGCCGGTTCCAGCGTGGCCCAATCGAACAGCGACAGCGCCAGCGTGTAATCGCCGGGCGGCATGCCGGGCAGCACATCCACGACGTTATCCATCCGCGCGTAGCCCTCCGCGGGCCATTCAGGCAGGGGCGGCGGCGTGCGCGCCCAACGTGCCGCACGCAACTCGACGGGCGGCCAGCGCGTCCCATCCGCGCCGATGAAGACCAATCCCACGCGCCAGTCCCGCCCCTCCGGGTTCAACGCCCGCCAGTACAGCGCAATCTCCGGGGCAGCGTCGGCGGCGAACGCCGGCGAAAAATCGTAGCCAAGCAACATCGCCCGCCCGCCGAAGTTGACCTGCACGGGCGTCTCGACACCGCGCAGCGTCCCATCCGCCTGCAAGCGCGTGCTGCGCCACAAGACGCCGTTCCGATCCACCCACAGCCATTTACCCGCCACAACCGCCATCCCCACGGCGACAAATGCAACAGCAATGCCAGGCGTGATCCGTAATTCGTAATTCGTAATTCGTAATCCGTCATTCGTGATGCGTGATGCGTGATGCGTGATGCGTAACAGGGCTATTCCCGAGAGGAGCACGAGGCTCAGCACGGAAATACCGTCTGCCAGCCGGCGGAGGGGCGTCTCGCCGAACCACACTTCGATGCGCTGCGCGCCGGCAGGCACAGGGAACGTCACCAGGCCGGTTTCCGGTTCCGGCAGCACTTCGACCGGCGCGCCGTCCACTTTGGCCTGCCAGCCGGGGTAGTAAAACGCCAGGTAGCGCGCCTGGAACGCCGCCGGCGTCGTCAACTCGAT
>JAIOAS010000228.1:5631-8429 GCA_019873725.1 Chloroflexota bacterium
CAGCGCAATCAACACGGGAAGCAGGCCAAGCGATTTTTGCGGCCAATCGTTGATCAAATTGGGATCGGCGATGCGCGGCAGAGCCAGGACGTGATCCAGGGAAAGGAAATTGTAGTGGTAGTCGAAAACCCACGTGCCCAGCAGGCGCTCTGCTTGCACCCATCCGCGCTCCAGGAGCGGCGGCAGCCAGAAGAACGCCGACAGTCCCATCCCCAGCCCGCCGAGCAGCGCCCCGCGCCAGACCACGCGCCAATCGCGGGCCAGGTAGCCCATCAGCAGCACCCACAGGAGCAGCAAGGGCGCAAAGAGGAAGCCAAACAGGTGATGGCTGAGGATCAACGCCGCCAGCCCAAACGCCCCGGCCACCAGGAAACGCTTCTCGCCCCGCCTGGCCCAGCGCGTCACCGCCCACAGAATCAACGGCGGGAACGCCCAGGCCACCGACTCCGACAGGCTGCCGCGGTTGAAGACGTCGTAGGCCATGAACGGCGCGTAGCCATAGCCGACCGCTGCGACCATCCCCGCGTGCGTGCCGAAAAGATCGCGCGCCAGGCAGAACATAAACAGCCCGCCGGCGACCATCCCCAGGGCAAAGAGCGCGTTCATTGCCACCGGCCACGCCAGTCCGAGTCGGTGGAGCAGCGCTACTCCCATTGCCGTCCCCGGCGCAGCGAAGATGTACAGCGGAAAGCCGAACCCGTGGGCCATATCCGGCGCCCAACGCGCATACCACACACCCTGCGACCACAGGTGATCGATCTGCACCGCACGCCAGAGGTGAAAGACGTTGTCGTACCCGCAGGTGAGGTCGGCGCGCAGCAACGGCTGCACGGCAGGCGCCAAAAACAGCAAGAGCGCCAGCAGCAACAGCCCCGTGGTCCACCACCCCCTCGCGCGTTTCATAGAGCAGAAATCACCCCCGATTGAACAGCCGGTCGAGGACGTAATCGATAGCCAAAAAGAGCAGCACGGCCATCAACAAGAATCCCCACCAGGGCATCTGCACAAACACCACAATGCGCAGTTTGCTCCAAATCAACCAGAGTGTAATCACCAACGCGATAGCGGTCAGCGCACTTCCCACACGTCTACGCATAAACACCTCCAGGTAGTCGATAGTCCAAAGTCGGTAGTCGGTAGTCGATAGTCGGTAGTCGATAGTCTTTAATCCGTTCAAATCCGGTGAATCCGTTGACACATTCAACGGGGATCTGACGATCCCCTGGGAGCATTTTTGGATCTGCTGAGTCTGTAATCCGTTCAAATCCGGTGAATCCGTTGACACATTCGTGAACATTAGCGGTCAAGGCTATCACGCCACAGCGCAAAGGCATCCTGCCCATCCGAGGTGAGCAGGCGCGTGCCGTCGGGCAGGTAGAGACCCGCGCGCAGGGTATACTCGCCGGGCGGGAGCGGCGTGGGAATGGCAAGCACGCGCGTCTCAACAACGACTTCTCCGACGGCCCAGCCGGTCGTCGGGCGGGTCCACTCAACCGGTTCACCGTCGCTTTGCGCGACTACACGGCCATCTTCGCCCACAAAGTGGACAAAAACACGGTACGATGCCTCCATCTCCGTAACAGCCTGCCACGCCAGACGCACGGACAATGTCTCACCCGGAACCGGCGCAACCGGTTCAAGCGTGTAGCCGATCAGGCGCACCGCATCGCCAAAAACGACATCCGCGCGCGTGAGGCCGGCCGGGGCACGCCATAGTCGTTCAGGCGCAGCAATGTCGAGGGGGACTTCGGCCAGCACGCCATCGCAGCCGGGTAAGTGGACGATCAGCCGGTATGCGCCGGTCTCCACCCCGCCGGGGATGCGGATGATGGGTCGTCCCACCCAACGCTCGCCGGTAGACCAGCGATCCGTGGGCCACCACGCCGCCGAGAGGGGCAGTTGCCACGTGCGGGCCACCTCGCCGGTGGGATCCAGCAGCAGCACTTCAGCCTCAACGGCTTCCGATGGAGACGCGACCGCCTCCCACACCCAGCGCAGGCCGACGACTTCGCCAGGCGCGGCGCTGTTCCGGTCCGCAGACAACGCCCACAAGCCCAACGTGTCGCAGCACCGCAGCGCCGCTTCCACGGGCACGTCGAGCGCCTGAAGCGTCGGGCGGGTCTGCGGCGGCGTCACCGTTAGCGTGCCCAACGTCAATTCCGGGCCGAGGGGATTGCCATCGGCGCCCAGAACAGAAGCCGGCGCAAGCGTGCGTTTATCGAACAGGCTCACGACGATGGTATATGTCCCTGGCGGCGTGCCGGGTAGTACCTCCACGATGTGCGGATCATAGGCGTACCGGCCCGGCAGCCACATTGTCGTGGGTGGCGTCGGCTCGTAGCCGCGCGGGCGCACCGCTCCGGCGGGACTCCAGCGTTGCCCATCCGCGCCGATCAGCAACACGACGGCGTGATATTCCACCGGCGGGATGTCGCGCGCCTGCCACAGCAAATCGATTTGCACCTCACCGTCGGCGGGGAGTTCGGCGGCAGCGATGTCATACCCCAGGAGCGTCAGCCCGCCGCTGAAGGGCTGCGACAACGGCTGCGTAACCTCTGGCAGTTCGCCCGCAGCCAGTCTGGAATGGCGCACAGGATTCGCGGTGCGGTCGACAATGAGCAGTTTGAGCGCCAGCAGCAGTACGGCCAGGAGCGCCAGGGACCAGGGAATGGCAAATGGCGAATGGCGAATGGCGGGTGGCGAATCAGGGAGAGCGGTTTTCGCCCCAGACTGCCACGTCGCCAGACCGAACAGGAACAGACCCACCGCGGAGACGATGCCCGCTGCCGCCCACGTGG
>JAIOAS010000229.1 GCA_019873725.1 Chloroflexota bacterium
CGTCATGTTTGCCTCCCTTATATGAGCGTGATCTGTTTGCTTTTCACCTTACATCTTAAGCATATAGACAATCATGCAAAAGTCAAGATGTGCTTGCGGTTTGGCGATTTTGGCAAAGACTACAAAAGTCTCAGCCCGTACTATACCTTGCAGATGGTGTGTTCTGCGCAGGTACTTGCTTGACCGGGCACCTCGTGAGACTTTTGTAGTCTAACTCTGACTAGGTTAGTCGCCTTTGGCGATATACGACTACCAATCCCAGCAACAGCGTCACGCCTAATACGAGGGGTGTGATTGCGGGATGTGCCGATACACGCTGCATCTTCACTGCCGTGGGCGTCGTGACGAGAGCCGTGCTGACCGGTCCGTGGAATGTGCTCACGCCTTTCGCGTCGATGTCTTCCAGTTTGTAGAAGTATGTCACGCCGGGCTGGACGTCCGTGTCGAGCCAGTCGTAAGCGCCGCCCATGACCTCGCCAGGGAATTGTGGCGGGATGAGGTCGGCGTTCAGTTGCGTGTACGGTCCATTCACTGCCGTGCTGCGATAAAGGTTGAAGCCCACGTGATCCAGCTCCATTGCGGTTTCCCAGGTGACAAGGATTGTGCCCTGCCGCAGGGTTGCCTCAAAGGAGACGAGTGAGACTGCGGTGGGAAGGTCCACGTCGAATGTCGCAGTTGGCTTTCCAACGTCCAGCATCCCCAACGTCGCTGAGACCGTCGCTGTGTACCGTCCGGTGACTGCGGGCGCATCTGCTGTGAAGATCAGGTCGAGCGTTCCCGGCTCGCCGGTCCCTACTGTGCCGGAGGCGGGTACGGTGTAAGAAAGCAGCGGCACACCCGTCCAGGTCAATACACCGGTCGCGTTCAGCGCCGGATATTGGCTGGAGTTGCTGGTGGTAATGGCGCTAGAGGCTGCCAGGCCCTTGTAGAGCACGCCCTGGGGCAGCTTGAAATGTACGCGATCGACAATGATCGGCTTGGCGAAGCTGTTGCCCAGGCGCACCGTGTACGTGACCGTTCCGGCGGATGTGAGCAACGTAGGTTCTACGGATACGGCTATATCCAGCGACAGGTTAGCCTGAGGGAAAGGTGCGCTGAGTTCATCGAACTCGTTCGCGTATTTTGGCGCATCACCGCCGGTGCTGGTTGTCCAGGGCCGGGAGTCGGTTTCGGCCTGACACTGCGCCTGCCAGACATAGGCCATCGTCACCGATGGCCGTGTGGTGTAGGATTGGGCATCCTCAAAGTACAAGCGGTGCTGCGTTCCGCTTGATACTCCGGTCATGTTCGACGCAGTCACCTCAGCTTTAACCAGCCGGAAACAGGCATCCGCAAAACCTGCATCGCCGGTGGGTTGGAACAACGCGCCGCTGATATTGCGCGGAAATACGTAACTTACCGTTTGGGTAAAGAGCTGACCGATAGCAACTTCACTGTCCAGGCGGGTCGGGTTAATGTTTGCGGCGCCGCCGCCAACCCCCTCGCTTCTGCCGGTGGTAAGAGTGCCGGTGTAGCTCGCCGGCGCGCTCAGGTTAGCGGCGGTCACGGTGAGGGTATACGCATCGCTCACGTTATAGGGGGAGGGGGCCTGACATGCGCCGCTGTAATCCACGTACCAATAGCCGTGATACGTCTCGCCGGACGCGAGGTTGCCCACATAACGTACGGGATCGGCAGTAAGGGTGTAGTACGTGGAGGAAAAGCCGGACAGTTCGGCCTCAACCCCATACAGAGTTTCTGTGGCATTGTTCGTCACAGCAATCGCCATCCACATCGCGCTCGGGCCGGCTGTGCATGCGTTGATACTATCGAGCCAGGCGATTTTGCCGCTATTGAGCGTGAAAGAAATTTGATCAGGTTCGACATTCGACGCCAGTGGGGCAGGCGATGCAGACATCCCTTGAGGCTGCGCTGCAATCGGCAATGCCCACATCAAAGCATATAATAACATCCCACTTAATACGACTAATGCTTTCTTGATCATAGGTCCCTTACCACACTAAAATATCTGTCACACTATGCGGTTTCCAGAATTTCACATACAACATCATAATTAAGAATGTTTTTTGTAACGTTTGTGTTTCATTGGTATTTGGTTACAGAAAAGTGTCAAACAGACTGGCCGAGGGGGGCGGATTGTGCCTTGTTTGTTGCCGGTCAAGAGTCCCTCGCCCCACGGCGACACGATCCGTTGCGGTGCTCTCCGTGCTGCCCTTTCCTTCCTCCATAGTTGCGCTATACTTTCCTTCACCTGGTCAATCCGTTGAGCCTTCAGGAAGGTAGGGTATGCGCGTCTTGATGCTCTCGAAAGCCTGCATCGTGGGGGCTTACCAGCGCAAGCTGGAAGAGCTGGCTGCGCGCGCGCCGGAGATGACGCTCATGGTTGCCGTGCCGCCAGGCTGGAAGGACAAGGGGGGCATCACGCGGCTGGAGCTGGCGCACACGCGCGGCTATCGGCTGGAAGTGCTGCCGCTGGCGTTCAACGGGCAGTTTCACCTGCACTTCTACCCCACGCTGGGCGGGCTGATCCGCGAATTCCGCCCGGACATCGTTCATATCGATGAGGAGCCGTACAACCTGGCGACTTATCTCGCCAACCGGCAGGCGCGCGATTGCGGAGCCAAAACGCTGTGGTTCTCGTGGCAGAACTTGCTACGCCGCTATCCCCCGCCCTTCAACTGGATCGAACAGTACAACCTCCGCCACATCGAGTACGCCATCGCCGGCAGCGCCACCGCTGCCGAGGTGTGGCGGCGCAAAGGCTACGCCGGGCCGCTGGCCGTCATCCCACAGTTCGGCGTGGACCCCGACATCTTCCTGCCCTCCAAGCACAACGCGGCGCCGGATCACGTCCCCCACATCGCCTATGCGGGGCGCTTGGTGCCGGAAAAGGGCCTCGACTTGCTGCTCGAAGCGCTCGCCGGCCTGGAAGGGCCGTGGCACGCCACCATCCAGGGGAACGGCCCCGATGAGGCTCGCCTGCGCGCGCTGGCGGAGCGTTACAACCTGATGGCGCGCGTCACATTCCGCCCACCGGTTCCGTCTGTGGACATGCCGGCGTTCTACCAGACCCTCGATGTGCTCGTGCTTCCCTCGCGCACCCAGGAAAACTGGACCGAGCAATTCGGGCGCGTGCTGGTGGAGGCGATGTCCTGTGGCGTGCCTGTGGTCGGCTCCACCGCGGGGGAAATTCCGCACGTTATCGGCGACGCCGGGATCATCTTCCCCGAAAATGATGTCGCGGCGCTGCGGGCTGCGCTGGTTCGGTTGCTCCTCGATCCGGCCCTGCGCCGAGCGTTGGGGACGCGGGGCCGCGCGCGCGTGCTGGCGCAATTTACACAACAGCAAGTGGCGTTGCAGACCCTCCAGGTGTATCAGGAGATGCTGGCATGAAGCTCCTCTCAGTACCGGTGAAGCTGTTCAAAGCATTGATGGCCCACAGCTATTATATGATCGGCATCGTCCACCGCTATATCGGCAATTCGCGCGGTGTGCGGTGGGAATACGAAGCTGCCATCGACGCGTTCACCCGCGCGCTGGAATGGAAGCCCGACTTCGCGCAGGCTTATCTGGATCGCGGCATCCTCTACTGGCGGGAAATCGACCACCCACGCAAAGCCATCCACGATTTGACCATCGCGCTGAATCTTGATCCGACCCTGGTTGAGGCGCAGTTCAACCGTGCCATCGCGCACCAGCAACTGCGCGAATACGCCGAAGCCATCGCCGATTTTCAGGCTTACCTGGCTGTTGGCGAACATCCTTACTGGCGAGAACACGCCGAATCGATGATACGGGAGTTAAGCGAATGGGTGCCCAACGCAAAAGTCGATTCCTGAGTCTTGCTGTCGCGGTCCTGATGGGCTGTCTCTTGGGACTGCTCACGGCGTGCGCATCAACCACGCCGTCACCGTTCACGCCTACTCCACTCATCCCGCCCCAGGTCACATTCAACGCGGCCCCGGATACGTTGTGTCAGGTCGCAACGCAAATCCGGTTAGCCCCAGAAGCGCTTGATGTCTGGCCGATCACGGTGAAGGCGCAGTGGACGTTGAGCCGCGAAGGCGAAAGCGCCGTCCTCAGCCAGGGGGAATGGCAACCCGGCATGGGTGAACTGTTCGTCGCCTTCCCCAAAGGCGCAGCATTGCCGTCGGGTCGCTACACACTGACGTTACGCGCGGATGGCGTCGTCCTGGGTGAACACACATTCGCCATCGCCGAAGACACCGCCGCCGTCACCTCGCTTGGATTGGCGCTCACGCCTTCTGGCCCACCATTGACCCGGCTGTCGGGCGGCACGCAGCACTTTTATCTGCGCTACACCTACCGGGGCGCGTGCCCCGGCGCGCCGTACTGGCTCACGGTCCGGCATCAAGACGCGATCATTTGCACCCACAATGCGACCTTACCCCAGGCAGAAGGCACAGAAAGCGTGGCCTGTTACCGCAAAGACGGTGCCCCGCTGGAAGACGGTGACTACCACGCCGAACTCACGCTCATGGGGCGGACACAACATACCCTTGACTTCACCGTTGGCGACGCACCTACCCCCATTCCCCCCGCCACGCCTACCGCCACCGTAACGCCTGCCCCAACCGCCACGCCGGAACCGCCCGCGCCCGTCTGTGCGCCGCCCTTCGCCGCTGCCGGCCTCACCCCTGCCGGCGAGCCTTTCTTGCCCCAGCAACGCTTCGAATGGTATTCGCAGGTCATCTATGTGGGGACGCGGTGTGAGGGCCTCTCGCCCGGCACACGCTGGGAAAGCGCGTGGTACCGCAATGGCGTCAACGTGCGCGCGGCCGGCGGCGTGTGGAACGAAACAGGCGGTTCGGGGGTGATATGGGATAGCATCACCGGCATCCCCGGCGCACCGTTCCTGCTGCCCGGCGAGTACACCGTCACCCTCACCCTGGACGACACTGCGCCACTCACCGCCACCTTCCGCTTGATCGCCTATGTGCGGCCTGAACCAGCGCCAACGACCGAACCGTAGCTGGTGATTACCCCCATGGTGCGCCAGGCGCGTAGGTTCATTCACCGCAGAGATCGCAAAGCGCGCAGAGAAAACCTTTTTCATATCTCTCTGCGGCCTCGGCGTGCTCTGCGGTGGTAGCTATTGACACGCAGCGCATCAAATGCTAACATTGGGGTAGAACTTTCTACATTTGCCATTTGCCATTTCTGGAGGAGCTACCATGAGCATCGTGATTACCGTCTCAAGACAGTTAGGCAGCCGTGGAAGTTACATTGCGACAGCCGTCGCCAAAAAGCTGAACTTGCGCTACATCGACCGGGAAATCCTCCACCGCGCTGCGGAGATGGCCGGTTTCCCCGACGAATCGATGGTTGAGGAATTGGAGAAGCGAGAACGCATCCCCGGTTTTCTGGAACGCATCATCGACTCGATGAACACCATGCCCGCCATCCCCACCATCGCCAGCGCCACGCTACGCGAGGGTTACGCTTACGATGAACAGGTTGCCGCGCTGATTCTGCAAGAGAACCTCAGTCGTGACGAAGCGCTTCACCATCTCGCTGAGCAACAACGCCGCGTCGAGGCCGGCGCGGCCTATGGGGAACTGATTCGGCGCGTCATCCTGGAATATGCCCAGACGGGGAACGTCATCATCGTGGGGCGGGGTGGGCAGGTGGTGTTGAAAGATTTCGCCAATGCGCTGCACGTGCGCATCCACGCGCCGGAGGAACTGCGCATTTTACGCCTGGCCGAGCGTTTGGGGTTGGATCAGAAAGAGGCCGAGCGCCAAATCCACCAGGCTGACAAAGAGCGTGTGCGCTACATGAAACACTTCTACGATGTCCGGTGGGATGACCCCGACCTTTATCACCTGGTTATCAACACGGGCAAGGTCTCACTAGACCTGGCGACGCAGACTATCTGCGATATGGCTCAACGCCTCGCCCGCCCGGTTCCGTAAACAATTTTTCGACAGGATTAACAGGATTTACAGGATAAGGAAAGGCTTCTTCATCCTGTAAATCCTGTCCGAAGAAACAACTGTCAGTAGCCGGTCAGCAGGCCGCCTTCGGTGGAATCGGTAAAAACGGCGCCCAGCAGGCGCACGCGGAAACGTTCCAGCAGTTCCTGGGCCTGGGCGATGCGGTCGCGGCGCGTGTGTCCGGCCCGCACCACCAACAACAGGCCATCCGTCCGCGCAGCCAGCACCGACGCATCCACCGCCACCGTGACCGGTGGCGCATTGAACACCACCACCTCGGCGCGCGCCTTCAAGTGCGTCAAAAGCTGCTCCATCTTCTGTGCGCCGAGGATGTCGGCGGGATTGGGCGGCAGCGCGCCACTCGGCAGCACCTGCAAGCCCGGCACCTCGGTTTCCACGAGCGCCAGTGCCTCTTCCCCATCCTGGCTCACCATGTAGCCCGTCAACCCCGGCTCCTGGGGTACGTCGAAAAAGGTATGCACGCTTGGGCGGCGCAAATCGGCATCCACCAAAACCACCCGCTGCCCGGCCTGGGCCATGACGACCGCCAGGTTCACCGCCACCTGGGATTGGGCGTCGTCGGCGGATGGCGAGGCTACCACCAGCGTCTCCAACGGCTTGTCGAGGCTGGTAAACGTCAGATTCATGCGCAGGGCGCGGTAAGCTTCCGCTGCCGGAGAGCGTGGCGCAGCCAGGGTCACTATGTTTGTTTTATCCATCGTCACATCCTTCAGATTAACCACGAATCTACACTAATTTTCACGAATAAGAGATAAGTTAGTGGATATTCGACGAATGCAGACATTCGTGAAGATTAGTGGTGAATTTTGTGCTACTGCGTTGGCGGGATCACGCCGAGAACGGTCACGCCGGTCTCGCGTTCTAATTCCTGCGGCAGACGCACGATCCCGGCTTCCAACCATTCGAGCACGAACACAATCACCACGCCGATGACAAGGCCAAAAATGCCCCCCGCCGCCACGTTGATCATCGTTTTGGGCCGCAACTGCCGGTAAGAAGCCGGGTCGATGACTTCGGCGAACACACGGTCCTCTTTGTTCTGGCGTGCGTTCTGCTCATTGCGCCACTCCTGAAACAACTGCGCCCAGGTGTTGGCAATGTTGTTGGCCTGCTCGCCGTCGTAATCGTCTACGTCGATCTTGATAACCATACGTGCATCGTCGACGGCGAAGGTCACATCGCCCTTCAAGTCTTTGGCAGTGCGCATCAAGTCCAGTCGATCGATCACCTCCTGCGCATACTGCTCCGACCACATCGTCGCCGAAAAGTTGTTCAGTAACAACTTAGCCGATTGCGCCAGGCCAAAGTCGGGTCGCGCGAGTTGGATCGAAACCTCAATACTGGAACGGTAGACCGGCGTTTGCAATTTGCTGAAGACAAAGGCGCTCGCCGCGGTCACAACTGCCGCCAGCAGAATGATCCACCCGCGGTGCCGTAAGATACGCACGTAGTCTTGAATTTTCACTCGCTCACTCCTTATCGATAGTCGCGTAGTCGCTAGTCGGATAGTCAGTGGAATGTGATCTCAAGGATTTTGACGACCACGCAAGCGCGCGCGGACTTCCCGGCAATGCGGACATTCCACATCCGTGTACGTCCGCCCGCACGTCTGGCACACGCGCGTTTGCAACGGGCGATCTTCCTGCATTGGCACCAAAATCATCGTCACATCTTCATTTTCGTGATGCGACAACCATTCCTCCACCGGTGTGTTGCCCACCAGCCAATGCCCGCTGTCCGGATCGCGCTTCACGATGCCCTGCATAAACCGCCCGTCCAGCGCATACGCTGCGTTGGTTAAATCTCGAATACTTGCTTTGCGATATGCGGTCATAAATCTCCCGGGTGGGACTGAAAGCGAAATTTGCCCACCCACAAGGGGACATTATAAACGAAGCGGGCAGGAGGGCAAGGTGCAGGAAGCAAGATGCAAGAAGCCCTAGCGGCTACGCCACAAGAGCACTTGTTCCAGCACAGGCGCGTCCGGCGTTTGACGGAACAGATACCAACGCGCCAGATCGTGGCACGCCAGCGGAACTATGGATTGGCAGGCCGGAATGTGCGCCGTTCCAGCGGTGAGCGCGGTGAAAGCCATCCCCTCCCACGTCTGTGCCGCTGTGTCGGGTGGAGTCGCGTCCGGCGCAGCCACTACCGCCCCGCTTACATCTGCAGGCCAGAATTCGACCACACGCAGGCGCGAAAAATCACGCAGCGCCCAGCGCGTCACCGCTGCCGTCGCTGCCTCCCGCGCCACCACCGTGACCGGGAAATCGTCGCGGCGTTGCCCGTTATGCACGGCCATCTCGTCGAGAACGGAACGCAGGGCAACCAAA
>JAIOAS010000230.1 GCA_019873725.1 Chloroflexota bacterium
CGCATCGCATTGGCAAGCGCATAACGCGGCTCGATACGTTCCAGGTCCTCAAAGAAGAAAGCGCAACTCACAAACATGCGCTGCCGGTAAACCTGCGCTTCCAACAAATCCAGCAAGTGGCGCTGTGCCATTGACGTCAAATGCCCCTGGTGATATTCCATCAGAAAACGCGGCCCGGTGATCTGCCCCAACAACACGCGAATGTAATCGTCCCGCAAACTCCAGGGCGCCAGGTTGCGGTTACGCACCACCTCGGCGTAGATTTCGTCAATATCGCGGGAGAGATTGTCCAAGGCGCGCCGCAACGCCCCCTTCCACTGCCCACAACCCGGCGTGCAATGACAGCCGGTAGCCCAACGCCCCAGATCGTGCGCGCAACTCCACGCCGTATTCTCCACAATTTCGACCTCGCCTCGCGGAGGATACTCGCGCAAATAACGCCCTAGCGTCGTTATCTCGTAGGCATCCGCCGGGCTTGGAGTCGTCAAGGCTTCCAAAACCCGCACACCGTGCTTGTGATGGTGTCCAAACGTCTCGCCATCCGTAGCGATAAGCGTCAACACACCCGGCGCAGTGCGAGAGAGGTGCTCGTTGATCAGGGGACGCACATGTTCTGGGCCGGGCATATTGAAAGAGATATAGTTCGAGAGATCACGGTCGCGCACAAACACAGCGAGAGAGCGACCATGCGGCAATCGCACGCGATACGGGCCGGCGCCGCGCGACAGGTCCCCATGCACCTGTTCGCCAGAAAGGATGACGAAGGACAATCCTGCCTCGGCTACCGTTTCCAACGTCTCGTAATCGACCGCCATCTCTGGAAGCCATATACCGTCAGGCCGCACGCCAAAACGATGCATATAGCTGGCGATCCCCCAGTGAACCTGACAGCGCTTGTCACGCCCGCGCGCGAGCGGCAGGATAGTATGATGCACGGCTTGCGCGACACCGTTGGGCATCCCATACCGCTGGCGGTGTTGATAAACCGCCCCTACAATCTGCTGGTACGTCTCATGAACACAGCCGTCCATCCATCGCGCCAGCGTTCCGCCGAGGTTAAAGCTCATTCGCGCGAAATTGCCCACCGCTGCGTTGGGCGCGTAACACTCTGCCGTCACCCTGTCATTCCAATTCAAAAACGGCGCGGCGGAGGGTTCCTCACGACACTCGCCGGTGAAAGGGTCTTCCCGCGGCGGCTGATAGAAATGTCCATGTACACACAAAAAAGGCTTTGATGTCATACAGCGTCCTCACTTACCACACTAAATAACGCCCCACACAAAAAGCGCACGGCCAACGGTGGGTAGGCCCTGCGCTGCCCCAGATAAGGCTATTGGAATCTCAGGTGGCTCGATGCAGAGCCAGCGCGCGTTGATAGAGATCGACATAAGCACGAGCAGAGGCATTCCAGGAGAAATCGCGTTCCATAGCACGCCGCTGAATCCGCATCCAGCGCGACTTATTCTCGTGAGCGCGCAAAGCGCGCTCCACTGCTCCCAATAAAGCCTCAACAGTATAGTCCTCGAAGGCAAATCCTACGCCCCGAGCCGCATGATGGTCGGCGTCAACAACAATGTCCGCCAGCCCACCTGCCATGTGAACAACAGGCACCGCGCCATAGTGCATCGCTGCCATCAGCCCAATGCTGCTCGGTTCGGCACGGCTGGGCGTAAGGAAGATGTCAACACTGGCGTAAATGCGCCGCGCCAGACGGTCGTCAAATTTAATGAACGCCCGCACGTTATTCGGGAAGCGTTCCTGCAACGCTCGGAAACTGGCTTCATAGGCTTCTTCACCAGTTCCTAAGATCACAAATTGCACGTCACGCTGCTGTACCAGAGTCTCGAACGCCGAAAGGACCAGATCCAAACCTTTGGTCTCATCCAGCCGGGTCACCATCCCAAACAACGGCGTTTCTGGACTGATAGGCAGGCGCGCCTCACGCTGGAAAGCATTCTTATTCACCACGCGCATCTTTAACGTCTCGCTGTTGAAGGTCTGCGCCAGCGCTTCATCGGTCGCCGGATTCCATACCTCCGTATCGATGCCACTGAGGATGCCAAAGATGCGATCGCGGCGTTCGCGCAGCAGTTCCGCCAGCGCTTTCCCCGCCCCGCCATCGGTAATCTCGCGCGCATACGTCGGGCTGAGTGTGCTGATCAGGTCGGCATGGGCGATACCCTGCGCCATCCAATTCACCTGCCCCGGTACTTCCCCTGACAGATGAGGCAGTTTCTCCATCTGCGCAAAGGTCAAAATCAAGCGGCCACAAACGCCTTGATAGGCCAGGTTGTGAATGGTGAAGAGGGTCGCCAGGTCACGATAGAATGGCTGCGAGCGTCCGTACACATCGAGCCATGCCAGAACGGGAGCCGTGTGCCAATCGTTTGCGTGGATCACCTCCGGCTGCCAGTCCAACATCTTCAGCATTGAGATGATTCCACGCGAGAAAAAGGTAAAACGTTGCGGATCGTCATTGAAGCCGTAGACGCGCTCACGATTGGAGAAATACTGGTCATTCCACAACAGGTAGACCGGCACACCGTCCGCATTGGTCTCCAGGAGCAAGGCATGTTCCTCCCCCGATCCGATAGGCACAGCCAGCGAACCCACCCGGCGGAAATCGTAGCCCGTACCCTGCAACGCGCCATAACGGGGAATGACCACGCGGACATCGACGCCCAGGCGGCGCAAAGCCTTGGGAAGCGCTCCCGCAACGTCCGCCAGACCACCCACCTTTGTAAAAGGCGTAGCTTCGGCAGCCAGGAAAAGCACCTTGACACCGTCCATGCGATCTTACCTCATCATCGATTCGGCTCTCACCCCACCTGCACGGGAGTGTACGTACCCCTATTATAGCCGACTTCATTGAAACGGCAACGAGTGCCATCATGCCGGTAGACGATAGACGGTATACAGTAGACGGAAAATGGCAGACGGTATACAGTAGACAGTAAACGAGAAACGGCGTTCCAACCTATGCGACTATAAGACTAACGACTACGCGACTTAAGGAGAACTGCGATGAAGGCACAAGACTACATTGAATTGGAAAGACAGTACGGGGCAACAAACTACAAACCCCTGGAAGTCGTTCTCACCCGTGGACAAGGCATCTGGGTGTGGGATGTGGAGGGCAATCGCTATCTGGACTTCCTCTCCTCTTACTCGGCGGTGAACCAGGGCCATTGCCACCCCAAGATCGCGGCGGTGGTGCGCGAGCAACTCGACCGGCTGACGCTCACCTCACGGGCGTTCTACAACGATCAGTTGGGGTTGCTCTACAAGGAACTGTGCGAGCTGACCAATTCGCACATGGTCCTGCCGATGAACAGTGGCGCGGAGGCCGTGGAGTCGTGCATCAAGGCCGTGCGCAAGTGGGGGTACAAGACCAAAGGCATCCCTTACGGACAGGCCGAGATTATCGTCTGCGCCAACAACTTCCACGGGCGCACCATCACAATCGTCGGGTTCAGCACCGAGGAGCAGTACCGCGACGGGTACGCGCCTTTTACGCCCGGCTTTGTCATCATCCCCTTCGGTGATGCGGCAGCACTGGAAGCAGCCATCACGCCCAATACCGTCGCCTTTCTGGTCGAGCCGATCCAGGGCGAAGCCGGCATCATCGTTCCGCCGGAAAGTTACCTGCGCGACGTGCGCCGCATCTGCACCGAGCACGACATCGCTATGATCACCGACGAAATCCAGACCGGCCTGGGACGCACCGGCAAGCTCCTGGCCGAGGAACACGAGGGTGTCGAGGCCGACCTGACGCTCATCGGTAAGGCGCTCTCCGGCGGCTTCTACCCCGTCTCGGCAGTGCTCTCCAACAAGGAAGTGCTCGGCGTGTTCCAGCCCGGCGACCACGGCAGCACGTTTGGCGGCAACCCGCTGGCCTGTGCGACCGCGCGCGTGGCGCTCAAAGTGCTCATCGAGGAGGGCATGATCGAGAATTCGGCCAAGATGGGCGACTATCTGCTGACCCAGTTGCGCGGAATTAAAAGTCCGTATATAAAGGAAGTGCGCGGCAAGGGCCTGTTCATCGGCGTGGAGTTGTACCCGGAGGCCGGCGGGGCGCGACGCTTCTGCGAGGCGCTGATGCACAAGGGATTGCTGTGCAAAGAGACACACCAGCACGTCATCCGCTTCGCGCCGCCACTGGTCATCCAGAAAGATGACATCGACTGGGCAATGGAACGGATCGAGGCGGTGTTGACAAAAATCTGAGAGTCAAAAACTGTCAACGGAGTAAACTGTCAACGGATTAAACGGATTCTAACGGATTTCTTCCACTGACATTTGCGACGGATTTCTTCCGTTGACATTGGAGGAACCTATGACTTGCATACAGCCCGAATACCGGATCAAACAACCCAAAAACCTCTCGCCGCGCATCCAATGGCTGCGCGATTATTACTTCCAGGGCGTGCAGCGCCGCTGGAACAACGAGATGACCGCCTGGACCACCGGAACGCCGTGGGATTTCCAGTACGAGGAAATCTCGTTCTACATCGTACCGGAGACTTACGCCTTCTTCCAGACCTTCCGCTCCTGCTTCCAGCAGACATCGCGGCCTGTTACCTTGCACCCGGATTTCTGGAAATGGAGTCTGCCGGAACGCAAAGCGTGGTTCAACCGCGAGGTGATGGTACGCTATCTGCCCAAAGAAATCTTGCCCGGCGACCTGCTCGCGGGCGCGCGCTTCAACGTGATGACGTCCACCTGCCTCAACAAAAAGGAGGCGCGGGAGTACAATCGCCTGCTCTACGGCAAAAACGGCACGCGCGCTGCAATCAAGGCGTATCACGATCACGGCTACGGCAACTGTGGCGCGACAAGCGGGCACCTGATTCCCGACTATGCGCGCGTACTCAACGACGGCTGGCAGGCCATTCACGCCGACCTCGAAACACGCTACGCGGCCCTGCCGGATGCCGATAAACGCGGCGCGAAGGGTGCGCAACTGCGGGCGATGCTCACCGCGGCCACGATGGCGCGCGATGTGGCAGCAGGCTACGCCGATCTCTGCGTCCGGTTGGCCGAGACGGAAACCGATCCCGCCCGCCGCGCCGAACTTGAGCAGATGGCAGCCAACCTGCGGCGCGTCCCCTGGGAAGGCGCGACGACGTTCTGGGAGGCCGTGCAATCCCTGTGGCTCACGCACATGCTCGTGATGAGCGATGAGAACTACCCCGGCCCCGGCGTCTCCTTCGGGCGCGTTGACCAGTACCTTTATCCGTTCTGGCAGAAATCGCTGGCCGAGGGGATGGATCGGGAATTCGGCAAGGAAATCCTCAAATGCTTCTGGGTACACTGCAACACCGCCTACGATGCGATGATCCGCACGGGCGGCAACCAGGGCATCACAGCCGGCTACGGGCAACTGCTCACGCTCTCCGGCATGGGCGCGGGCGGCGCCGACCTGACCAACGACCTCACCTTCGCCATGCTCGAAGTGATCGATGAAATGTCCCCGATCCTCGAACCGAAGCCTAACGTGCGTCTGCATCGCGGCACGCCCGATGCGCTGCTCGACAAAGTCGTGGCGATGATCGCCGACAGCCAGGGCGCGCCGTTCCTGCTCAACTTCGATGAGCGTTCAATGGCGGGGCTGCTGCTGCAAGCGCGGAAGTCGGGCGTCGAACATCTCATCCACGCCGGCAACGTCCACGACTACGCGCCGGTCGGCTGTCTGGAAAACACGATGGTCGGCAACGACCGTTCCGGCACGGTCGATAACAACCTCAACCTGCTCAAGGCCGTCGAGTTGGCGCTCACCGGCGGCTACGACCTGCACCCCTTCACCGATCCGATGACGGGCAAGACCGAACCGCTCACCCGCAGCGGGCCGGATACCGGCGACCCGACGACCTTCAGCACATGGGAGCAATTCTGGGATGCTTACGCCACGCAGACGCGCTTCATCATCAAAAAGAGCGTGGAACTCTACAACCGCACCGATACGCTGCGTGCGCGCTTCTCCCCCACCCCGTATCTCTCGTGTCTGGTGCGCGGCTGCGCCGAGAAGGGCCTGGACGTCACCCAGGGCGGCGCGGAGCTGGCCTACGTTACCATCGAAGCCGTCACCTACGCCACCACGGTGGATTCGCTGCTGGCGATCAAGTATCTGGTCTTCGACGAGAAAGCCTGCACGATGGCGGAACTTGTCCAGGCGCTGCGCGACAACTGGGAAGGCCACGGCGTTCTCCAGGCGCGCGCGCTGCGCAAAGCGCCCAAGTACGGGCGTGACGATCCTGTCGCCGACGACATGGCCCGACGGGTCATGGAGCTGTGGACCGAAGAAACCTGGAAATACAAAACTGAGGCGAGCGGTGCGCAATTCCGCCCTGGCATGTTGAGCTGGAACTACTGGATCGCCGACAGCTTCATCCTGCCGGCCAGCCCCGACGGGCGGCCCAAGGGCAAGTTCCTCTCCAACGCGCTGTGCCCTTCTAACGGCGCCGACACGCGCGGGCCGACGGCCAACGTCAACTCCGTAGGCAAGGCCCTCGGCGGGCGTGGATCAAACGGTGATTGGGGCGATTTCGTCAACCTGTTGCCCAACGGCGGCAGTCACACGATGACGTTCAGCCCCTCGCTGCTGCGCGAGCCAGAACAGCAGGCGAAGTTCAAGGCGTTCCTGCGCGGCTACGTCGAAAACGGCGGCACAGCGTTGCAGGTGAACATGGTGGATGCCGCCATGCTGCGGGATGCCCAACAGCATCCGGAAGACTACCGGCATCTGCTCGTCCGCGTCACCGGCTACAACGCCTACTTCACCAGCATCGGCAAGGAATTGCAGGATGAGATTATCGCGCGAGAGATGCATCAGTTCTAAAACGTGAAACGTAAAACGTAAAACGTGAAACGTAAAACGTAATTTGTGAAGGGAGGAATCTATGCAACACCCCAAACGGAGAAGAGGTCATTTGGCGTTGTGGATATTGTTGCTCCTGGTAGGGCTGGCGCTGGTTTACCAGAACTTGAGCGAGCCACAGAAACGGTTCGTGCAGAACATCCTCAGGCAAGCGCCCTATCTACCGGCGCGCTACGCGGTGTGAAAGGAGAAAACCCCATGGCAGACTATGATGCAATCGTCATCGGCGCGGGAACCGGCGGCCTGAGCGTAGGCGCGCAACTGGCGAAACAAGGGCGCAAAGTGCTGATCCTGGAACAAAGCGAACGCATCGGCGGCTGTTGCTCCACGTTCGAGCAGCAGGGCTTTCACTTCGACCTGGGGGCGTCACTGATCGAAGCCACCGACTTGATCGATGAGGCATTTCAGCGGCTCGGCACAACCCTGGCAAATGAAGTCGCCTTGCTACCTTGCGATCCCGTGTATACCGTCGTCATGAAAGACGGCACGCGGATGAAATACCCCACCTCGCTCGAAGCCTCCGCTGAAGAAATCCGGCGCATCGCCCCCGCCGAAATCGCCAACTGGGAACGATTCTGCGCTGCGATGAAGGAACTTTCAGACAATGCCCTCTCCCTTTTCAGAAGTCCGATGGACACACTGACGGACTTCATCCGGTTCTTTGCAAATGCGCCAACGATGCTAAAGTATTCGCCCCTTTTCTTTTGCAGTTATCAGGATGTTTTACAGCAATACTTCAAGGATGAACGGGTGCGTGAGTCCATCACCTACCAGACCCTCTTTATTGGCCTGCCACCGGCGCTATGTCCGGGGATTTTCGCCGGTCGCTTACGGCGAACACGCCGGCGTCTACTATAGCAAAGGCGGCATGATCGGCATACCGGCAGCCCTCGAACGGTGCGGGAAGCGTTTCGGAATGGAAGTGCGACTGAACACATCAGTGGATAAAGTGCTGGTGCGTCACGGGCGCGCGGTCGGCGTCCGGCTGTCCGACGGCACCGAGATCACCGCGTCGGTTGTGGTGTCAGACATCAACGCCAAGACGTTGTACCTCAATCTGATCGGCGAAGAGCACCTGCCCTGGCTGGCCCGCATCGGCATCAAAAGCTACGAGTATGCCATGGCCGTACCGATGCTGTACCTGGGCGTAGATTACACGCCGCCCCTGGAATCGCACCACACGCTGGCAACACTGCCGGCCGATATGGTCAACCGCTACTGGTGGGAAACCTACGAAAAAGGACGCTACCCTACCGATCAACAGTTTGGCATCATCAGTTGGACCTCACACAGCGATCCGGGCCTGGCACCAGAAGGCCAGCATGTGATTATCCTGACGTTGGCGCCCGCGCCCTACCGCCGCAGCGACGGCAGAAGCTGGGACGAGGTCAAACCGGAGCTAACCGAACAGATCATCGATTATTACA
>JAIOAS010000231.1 GCA_019873725.1 Chloroflexota bacterium
GTTGTTGCCGGTATCGCTGTCGAAGAGCGGGGTGGCAATCGTGGCGGTGTTCGTCAGCAGACCGGTGAACGTGGGGCTGACGATGGCCGTGATGGTGAGCACGCCACCCTCGCCCGGCGCGAGGTCGGAGAGTTCCCACATCAGCACGTTGCCCGGCAGCGGCAGGATAATCGAATCGGTGTAATCGTAGACTTGCACTTCCGCCGGTAAAGCGTCGGTGATCACGGCGTAGTCGACCGGTATCTCGCCTGCGTTTGTGTAGAACAATGTGTAGGTGATGGGCTGACCCGGCGCAGCGAAGGCGGGGCCGGTTTTGTGAATCGCCAGGTCTACCGGGCGCGCCGCGGTTTCGAGGTAGAGGTCCGGGACATCCGCGCCTTGCTCCCGGTCGTTGAACAATACCAGTGTAAGTCCCGAACTGCACGTCCCTTCGAGTTGCAGGGCAAAACTGGCAATCCGATTTTCGGCGAGCTGCTCTTCGAGATAGAGCCGCAGGGCGTCGCTGGAGAACGTCAGCGCTGCGCCTGCTGACGGCACAGGTTGGCTGTCGAGCTTTGTCCCCAGGGCCGGCGCGGTGGCGTAGGTGAGCGTGTCTTCTGTCCAGGCGTCTCCGGTCGCGTATAGTGCCACCTGCGTTGCTTCGACGTTCATCACATAAGTTGTCGTCAACGTAAGTGTAGCCGTCGGCACTTCGGAATAGGTCGGGATGTGTGACAAATCCCATTGCAGGAATGTTATGCTGGTTGGCTCGCAGGTCGCCGTGCTGGCCGACAGTTCCAGAAGGTCATTATTGAAGTTCTCATCAGGCTCGTTGATGTTTACATACGAGTCGTGGTTCGGTGGAGAAGTAGGGTGCGCCCAGACCGCCGTGACGCTCAACAATGCCCAGATTATCACCAGACTCCCAAAAAACATCCGTTTCATTCAAAGCCTCCTGCGTTGCACGGCGCGCCGTCGCCATATAAAACTTATTCCCCCGCCCAGGACAAGTGCTCCTACAATCGGCCATTGCAATTCCAGGCCGGCGACGCGCAAGGCGGATTTTTTGACGGCGTTAGGACCTTGTAGCGATAAATATGGGCCGCCGCCTTCTGTATGTTCTTTGCTCCTAAATGCTGCATACATAGATTGTGGAGTGCCGCTGCTGAAACGTAAGGCGAAGCTAACTTTCTTTTCACTGCTGGTGGCTTGGCTCTTGATATACTCTTTTAATGCACTACTGTTGAAAATCACGATCTGATTCTCATTTTCCGGTGCTGGTTGTGTCTCAATAACTGCCCCTAAGGCGGGTTTGTTATCCCATCCTATTGTGGTGGTCAAGGTATCTTCTGTCCAATTATTCCCAGTTTCATGTAAAGACAACATCGTACCGCTTGTATCTTGTACTCCTGTCGTCGTAAGACTCAAAGTTGCGGTTTCGATATTAGTGTGTACGATATTTGCCAGATCCCATTGCATATAAATAATTTGTGTATCCGTGAAACCACTCGGACCATTACTGGCGCTTACCTGAAGCTCCTCTAGTAGATAATCACACGGCTCTTCCTCACACACATAACACTGTGGGTCTTGACAAACAAATCCATCATGAGATGGTAAACCAGATGCTATCGCCCATACACCAAATGCGTTCAATAGCATCAACAAGGGTACAACTAAAAGCGTCAATTTAAGGTATTTCATTGTTACCTCATTTTCTTTTCTTTAGCAACTTGAAATGGACTACTATTCCCTTGCGCTAAGGCCATAGTATGGGTGCGCCAGGCGAAAAACAAACTTGATAGGGATATCCTACCTTCACCGTGAAATTGATCCCCCTGCCGATCTGCGGATACCACGCCCTAAACGTTTGCGTATTGGGATTCCATTCCAAAACTTGTGCCACGTTTGGACCAATGGCGGTTGCCAGTTGTGCGGCTCTGGTGATACTTGTTTGATCTAAAGGCAAGGAGATATTGTAGAGATGACAGTTAGGCGCCGTACCCGTAAAATTCCATTGCACTGTTCCCTGTGTAGGAACGGTACCAACAAAACTAACGAGTGTGGCAGCGGTGCTGTCAAGTTGTACCCAGTAGCTACCGCCGGGCTTTAGGACAAAGTTGATGCCGCGATTAAGCCTATGAATCCACGCGCGATAAGTCTGTGTATCCGGATTCCACGAAAGCACTTGCTGTACCCCCGGCCCCAGGTAATTGGCTAAGGCCTTTGCATTAGGCAACGTCGCTGTCACATCCAACGGCAACGCAATGGTGTTATACCGTCCCCATTGCGCGCCCACCGCGCCCGGCAGCAGCGCAAAATCAAATTCCCCTACCCGGTTCGCCAGCACAGTTTCGCGCCCTTGCGCGTCCAGCGCGGTCACGCCGTAGAAGTAATTGACCGCCGGGTTACCGATGGCGTTCGGATCGGTATACGTCAGCGCCGTCTGTGTCACCAACGCCGTCGCGTTAACCGGCGTGAAGTACGCCTGCGTGCTGCGATGCACCCGGTACTGCGCTGCGCCGGGCAGGCTGCTCCAGTTGAGCACGACGTTGTTCCCAGACCTGGCAATCGTCACAACCGGGCCGAGACCTACGCGGTTTTGCGTTGCTGCCGCGTTGTTTGTGCTGGCGCGGTCGAGCACGGCAGAGGCGATCTCGGCGCGGTTGTCGAGCACGCCCCGGAATGTGGGCGAGATTGTCGCCGTGATCGTGATGATGCCTCCGGTTCCCACGGGCAGATCGGCGACATCCCACACGTAGGAAGTTCCCGTGCGTTGGGTAATGGTCATGCCGGAGGAGACGACCACCGGATTCTCCAGGCCTGCCGGGAGCACATCGGTGATGACGACGTTGTAGGCTGTGCTGGGACCGGCGTTGCGGTAGGTCAGCGTGTAGGTGATTGTCGCCGGGAACAACGCGGTCGGCGGCGTGGTTTGTACTGTCTTGGTGATACTCAAATCGGCCTTGAGCACGGCGAGTTCCAGCGCCGGGTCGCCAAAGAGGATGTAGGTGTCAATGAGCTCATCGTGTCCCTGTCCGGCCAATGCCAGCTTACCCAACGTCGTCGCCGGCCCGAGTTCGATGATGTGATCGTAGAAGATGGCCTGATAAAGCGCCTTATTCATAACATCATGCCCGCTGGCCAGCCCCAGGCCGGTGGGCGACCAACTGGCGATGGCTGCTTTGTTAGGCGCACGGACGAGCATTTCGGCAATGGCGGAGAGGTTTGTCACCGTGGGGCTCGGATGGATGAAGTAACCTTCCATACATGTCATTGGGACCATAAAAGTCAGCCTGTTAGTGTTATTCATTGAGGCTATATCGGCGACTCGTAGAAATTGCTCACCGGCCCAGAACGTCCGTGCCCCATGGCCAATAAAGTTGATCATCAGTCTTCCTGTGTTGATAGCGCCGAGTAGGGCATTGCGCACCAGGTCTGGTGACGTGTAAGGGGAGATCCGATAATAAACTTTCTCGGCGTTGTAGAGTGGTGGTACGAATTGATCAGCTACCGCGTCTGAGTACGCGTAGAAGTCACCAGCAGCATCAGGGTTGTCTGCTAGAAAGAGTATCTGCCGATTCCATTCGGTGACGGGCGGGTTCTGTATGTAGCTAAGCGCCTTGTTGACCATATCCGTGGTCTCGGCAGTGGTCTTTACCGGAAAGCGCCCCAGGTGCATATCGGGCAGGATGTCGTTCCCGCTCACCGCCACGTAACGATTATCCGCCGCTGTCTCGCCCATCCAAGGGTCAACATCAGCCAGATAGGGCGGGATATACACTGTTTCTCCGCGTCCGTAATAGTTCTTAAAATCGTAGTGCCCATCACCTACGAGCAGTACATACTTCGGGGCTGGCTGTGCCCAAAAGGCGTAGGTATATGCCAGGAAGCTACGGATCGCTTCGGGATTGAAGATGCCATAACTGAAGGCATCGTAAATTTCCGCCACGTCGACAATTTTCGTACGCAAGCCTCGTCCTCTGTAATAATCGGCCAGCGGTTGGATTGCCGTGATAAAATCTGAGTGTGCGATTATGAGGTAATCCGCGCCGTTTTCTGTCGAGAGAAGATCGGAGGGTACATCTGCCACTATCGCTTTCGGGCTTTTACGTTTTGCGGATGTTAGCGCAGTATATGTGCGTTCAGCGGGAATACCTTGTTGGAAAACGAGTCGATACATGCCGTCCACAGGAATGACATTTGCCCCTAGAATGTGAACAGGGCTGGTCGGTGTGCTCACGTCGAAAATGTCGATATCGCTTGTGGTAAACCCGTCTACGTGATATTTCCATTCACCCGACGTATCTCCATCGAAGGAAAGCATGTTATTTATCGCTGTGTATGCCTTGTCGTAAGTTATATCGAACCGGTTCACCAGTAAATAATCACGCGTGATCCCACCATCTAACGGCACATTGACAGTGATAAGGTTTGTCCCGTTAATAAGATAAGAATGTGGCACCGTAGAAGTAAAATAGTGTGTAGCTTCAGGCAACCATGTTGCGTCGTCGATCAAATTTCCATTGAGGTAGACTTGTGTGTGATGTTGCGGAACAGCAGTATATCCTCTCAGAATTCCGCTGACAGTGGCACTGACAGAAGTTGTGACGGGGTTCTCCAGAGTAAAAGTGGCGGTGAATACTACTGGTTTGGAGGAGACCATCATAAATATCCAGTACCAGCGATCATTATCAGGACCACTGGGATAATAGGATTGATATGTCCTGTTCTGCTCAGCGCGTTGCGTCGTCCGAAAATACTCAGGCACCGCCGCCCCGCCCGGCGTGCCATCGGACGTCTCCATCCTCAACCCGCTCTCGCCACCCCACGTCAGCCAATACACGTTGACGTCCGTATACTTCGTCGTCATCTTTTGGCCGTAGAAGAGCACGTAGTCGCTGGTGTTAAACACGCCATCCTCCTCTCCCTCGACGTAGATGGCGACCTGAATGCCCTGGTTGTGCAACTTCAGTGTGCGCGGGTCAAGGGTGTCCACAGGGACGCCTGCCGTGATAAGATCGGTGTAGGTCAGTTGGTAGATGCCATCTGCATCCACCAGGATTTTGTAGGCTTCGTCGCTGAGCGGCCATTGGGCGACGTTTGTGGCGGGGCGCCGCTGAGGCGCTGCACGCCAGCCACGCGCGTCTTCGTAGTTGACGAGTGAAGTGCGCAGGACGTCCTCGAACGCGCCCTCGTCCACTGTGCCTGTGGTAGCAGCGCTCGCCGCCGACGCGATCTGCGCACTGCGGGCCATCACGGTATCAAAAGTCAACTGCACCCGGATGCGCCGCGCAAATCGAAGTTGTCCGGTGACGGGGTTGTACTGGAAGGGGCGGAATTGCAGTTGTGCCACCCGCTGGCTACGGATGAAGCCCGTGGAGAGCAACACCGCCGGCTCCGTGGGGGTAAAGCCTGCCGTCGCGTAAATTGTCGCATCACGCACGCGTTCTTCACCCTGGTAGCGAAGCGGTTCATCGGACGGACTTGCCTCCACGATCGGACGGCCGACCGGGCAGATGGCGTAGGTTTCCGGCGCAGTGATGGCCTCGACTTCCACCACCGTCAATGTCGCCTCGCCCTGTGCCGGGATGCCGACCATTGTTCCCTTGACCGGCAGTTCTGGTGCACCCGAGGCACCTGTACCGCTGTATCCATCGACGACAAGCTGTGTGCAGGGACCGAAATCGTCCTCGTTCTGAGCAAGCCGGTACGCCGGCGTGATCAGTTCCAGTGTGATGCTGCCTGCATCAGAGATCACCACGCGCACACCGGGCGGTTCGTTATCAGGTGTGTTTGGATTTGCTGTCGGGGCCGGGGATAAGAGCGCAGGGGGACGTTCGGATGCGGCAGGCGCGTGTTCTGCCGATATGGGTGGCGCTGTGATCGTGCTCAACACGAGTAACAGGCTTAAACTGACATTGACAATGCGTAAAAGTGCTATTCCCTTCATATTCTCTCTCCGATCAATCACTATACCAGACACGCAATACGATATTATTTTACAAGAAGTATATCTATATTATAACCGAAAAACGTCAAAATTGAAATTAGGGTTGTGTGAAATTTCCGTTACAGTTGTGCTGGTTCACAGCCGCGTTTCATCGCAGTGCGTGTCGACTCACCGAAAGATCAGAAGAGGAGACGCCGGTGCTAATGCACGCCGGGCAGCCCGAAAACGGCGCTCCGACCACGCGACTACAAGACTAACGACTATGTGACGATTTTCTAAGCGGGAGCAGCAGGGGGTATCTTGCCTATTTCGTAAATCGCTGGGTGATCGGTAGCCGCCGGTCTTTGCCGAAGGCGCGGGTGGTGATGCGCACACCCGGCGGAGCCTGCCGGCGCTTGTACTCGTTGCGATCTACCATGCGCGTGACGCGCTGAACTAAGGCCGGGTCATAGGATGCGGCAATGTCCTCCGGCGCTTGATCCTCCTCGACGTAGGCCTTGAGGATGGCGTCCAGCACGTCGTAGGGCGGCAGCGAGTCCGTGTCCTTTTGATCCGGGCGCAGTTCCGCCGAGGGGGGGCGGGTGATGCAGCGTTCGGGGATGACGGGTGTATCGCCTTGCGTGTTACGCCAGTGCGAGAGGTCGTACACCAGCGTTTTGAGCACGTCTTTGATCACGGCAAAGCCGCCTGCCATATCCCCGTAGAGTGTGGCGTAGCCCGCGCTCATCTCACTCTTGTTGCCGGTGGTCAGCACCAGCCAGCCGAACTTGTTGGAGAGCGCCATCAGATAGTTGCCGCGAATCCGCGCCTGCACGTTTTCCTCGGCGACGTTGGGCGGCGTGCCGGTGAATGGTTCCGCCAGCACGTCCAGGTATGCCTGGAACACGTGTTCGATGGGGATGGTCATAAAGCCGATGCCCAGGTTTTTCGCCAGCAGCGCCGCGTCGGTGTTGCTCATGTCGGAGGTGTAGCGCGACGGCATCGCTACGCCCACCACGTTCTCCGGCCCCAACGCATCCGCGGCAATGCAGGCCACCAGTGACGAGTCGATGCCGCCGGAAAGCCCGATCACCACCTTCTCGAAGCCGTTCTTGCGGACATAGTCCCGTGTTCCCAAGACGAGCGCCTGATAAATTTCGGCCAGGGGCGGCTGCGGTTCGACGATGTGCGGCGTGAGGGTGGGGCGGTTGGGGGGCAGCCTGTCTTGCGCGATCGCTGCCAGCGATATGTCTGTCAGTAGCGCAGTGGCAGCCTTGCGCCTGCGCGGATCGTGCAGCCGTCGCCGAAATACGGCACCTAAGTCCACGTCCGCCACGATGAAGTCTTCCGCGAACTGCGCGCCCCGTGCGATAACCTGCCCCCGCTCGTCGATGATGACGCTGCCCCCATCGAACACCAGTTCATCTTGCCCCCCCACCAGGTTGCAGAAGGCAACCACGGCGGCGTTGTCCGTGGCGCGCGTCACGAGCATTTGTTCCCGCGTGGCGGCCTTGCCTGCGTGATACGGCGACGCCGAGATGTTCACCAGCAGGCGCGCGCCGCCTTGCAGCGCCTGGATTTCGGGCGGCCCCGCCGGATACCAGATGTCTTCGCAGATGCTCACCCCAAAAGCAATCTTGTCGCGCCGGTAGATGGGGATTGTCTCCCCGCGCCGGAAGTAGCGATCCTCGTCGAAGACGGCGTAGTTGGGCAGGTAGTGCTTGCGGTACGTGTGGATCCACGCCCCGTCGTGCAGGATGGCGGCGGCGTTGTAGACATCATCGTCCATGTCGGCAAATCCGACAATCGCGGTAATCCCTTGCGTGGCGCGCGCCAGCCGGGCGACCATCGCCAGGTTGGCTTCGAGGAAAGCCGGCTTGAGCAGCAGGTCTTCTGGCGGATAGCCAGTTACGGATAGTTCAGGGAAGAGCACCAGGTCCGCGCCAAGCTCGCGCGCGCGTTGGATGCCGGCTTCAATCTTGCGCGCGTTGCCTTCCAGGTCGCCGACCAGCGTGTTGATCTGTGCCATTGCGATGCGCCAACGGGTCATACTTCACCTCATTTTTTGACAGGATTAACAGGATATAGATGAGTCTACTGAAAAAACTATTCACCACAGAGACACAGAGGTCACGGAGTTTTTAACTATATTTTGATAAGTTGATATTGGTAATCAGAAAAATCAATTTTATTCAAGATAAAAATAAGGATTCTTCTGTGTCCTCCGGGTAGCTCCACAGTTAATCGTGGTCAGGCGCACCACCGGGCGACCAGTTCCCGGGTCGCTTTGGAGGGGCGGCCCCGGCGTTTGGGAGGTGTCCAGCGCGGGGGCGGCACT
>JAIOAS010000232.1:0-2339 GCA_019873725.1 Chloroflexota bacterium
CGATTGGCGCATCCACTGCCAGCCGTCCGGCCTCGAAGAAGAGCAGACGGGTGGCGTAGCGTTGCGCGATCTCCGGCGCGTGGTTGATCAACACTACCGCGCTGCCCGCCGTGACGCGCGCTTGCAGCCATTCGAGCAGCCGCGCCGCGTTATCCGGGTCCTGCCCGATGAGGATTTCGTCCAGTAGAAACAGATCGGGCGCGTAGGTCAATACCGCCGCCAGATTGAGCCGCCGTTTTTCCCCGTAGCTCAACCGGTAGGGATGATCGGCGTGGCGGTCGCCCAACCCGGCCTCGTCCAACAGCGCCGTCGCCAGCGCCTCGGTTTCGCTGTTCCACGCGCCGAAGTTGCGCGGGGCCAGCGTCGCTTCCTGCCAGACCGTCTCGGCAAACAATTGGTGATCCGGGTTCTGGAAGACGTAAGCCGCGCGTTGCGCCACCTTCGACACCGGCGCTTTGCGCGTATCCTGCCCCGCCACCTCGACGCGGCCTTCCGCCGGTTTGAGCAGACCGAGCAGGCATTGCAAGAACGTCGTCTTGCCGGACCCGTTGTCGCCCATCACCGCCACGAACTCGCCCGGCCCAATCTCCACCGAAACGTCGTGCAGCACGTGATGCCCGTTGTAGCCGGCGTGCAGGCGCTCCGTCTTCACTAATGGCGCGGCAGATTTTGGATTTTGGATTTTGGATTTTGGACTAACGACTGGCGACTGAGGACTAACGGCTGATGGCTGACCGCTGAAAGCTGAAAGCTGCCCCCCCTCCATCCGCAACCAGCGTGGGTTGAAGCGGCGCAGGTAGCCGGTTTTGTGCTCGATGACGATGACGGTGATCGCCTCGGTCTCGCGGATGCGGGCAATCACGTCGAAGATTTGCGCGGTGGCGGTGGGATCGAGGTTGGAGGTCGGTTCGTCGAAAACCAGGACTTGTGGGCGCGTAGCCAGCATTGCTGCTACGGCGACGCGCTGCTTTTCACCGCCGGAGAGTGTGGCGAGTTCGCGGCCTTTGAGGTGCTGGGCGTCCACGACGTTCAGCGCCCACTCCATCCGCTTCAGGATTTCCGCGCGTGGGAGACAGCGGTTTTCCAGGCCGAAGGCGATCTCGTCCTGTACGGTGAGCGTGCAGAACTGCGCCTCCGGGTTCTGCTGCACCAGCCCGACGACCTCGGCAACGTCGTAAATGGGCGTGTGGCGCACATCCATCCCGCCGATGATGACCTCTCCTGTGGCCTCACCGTCATATTGGTTGAACAGGAATCCGCCCAACGCCAGCGCCAGCGTCGACTTCCCACAGCCCGACGGCCCGGTCAGCACGACAAACTCTCCCGGCGCGATGTCCAGGTTGATGTCGCGCAGCGCATACCGCTCGCTGCCGCTAAACCGATAAGAGAAATTACGAATGGTGATCATTGTCATTCGAGTAGACAGTAGATAGTAGACGGTAGACGGGGGGACACATTACTGTCACTTCACTTCGATGCGAATTATTTGTGGTGCGATGACTATCCCACTCATCTGCGCGACAGCAAACGAAATGCGGTCCGCGCCGACGACCGTGAAGATGCGTACGTCGTCGCTGCCCATAACATCGCGCAACGGCAATGTGACAGGGTTGCCGTCCGTATGCAAAATGACCGTCGTTGCGTCTGCCAACGGTTCGAGGGTCTGTAACACTTTCGCCAGCGACGCACCTTGCAATTTTTGCGGGCCATTCCCCACGTCCAACGTGGTGCTATCCATCTGAAACTGCCACTCGTCGGGATTGAAGGGTGCGGGTTTTCCGAGCGCGCCGGTGATCTCCAACGTGGTTGCCGGGATGAGCGTGAGGCGGTTTACCCCGCGCGCCTTTGCCTTGTTGTTGCGTGCGCCGACGATGTCATACGAGGCGTTATTGCCCTTGCCCTGGGAGGCAAGCAGCAGGTCGTCGTTCTCCTGCACTTCTTTCATGCTGATGAAGAAGGCATACCCATCCGTCGCCTGGACGAGCAGCAGCTCCGCATCGGCCTGCGGCCTGGCCCGCGCGATCAACTCGCGTATCGGGACGCCGGTGTAGCGTGCCGTCGCCGGGCCGGCGGTGATGGTGGGGAGGTCGCCATGCTGTTGGGGATAGGTGTACGGCGCATCCACCCGCCCACCGACGGCAATCGTCGGGCTGCGGAGCGCGCCACGCAGGTAGACGCCGAGCAGCGTCGCCATCAGCGCCGCGCCGATGAGGAACGCGGGATAGGCGCGCCGCTGCATCGGCTGAACCGGGCGATCCTTGACCACCCCCGTGCGGCGCAGCGTGCCGATCAGTGTGTGTCCCAGGAATCCGGCAAAGACCACGCCAGACAGCCCGGCG
>JAIOAS010000232.1:2924-8235 GCA_019873725.1 Chloroflexota bacterium
ACGCCGTTCGACTGCGTGATTGCACGCGTTGGAATCTGCGGCGCATCTCCTTTCCAAGATTGGGAGGCATAGCCGTTTCCCGCTATACCCTACCGGTCGAAAACCATAAGCGTTGCTGTTAGGTCGTCCGACTCGGAGATGTCGGTTGGTTGTTTCGCCATGATGTTAGCACGGTTTTGGAATTGCGCAAACGGATCAAGAGGCAGGGGGCAGGAGGCAAGAGGGCAAGATGCAGGAGGCAAGGGGCAGGAGGCAAGATTTCTGGTTCTGAGTTGACTAAATCGCTGAATCGGGAGAGAATCATCCCACGTTCTTGAAAAAACTGACTGGAGGTTGCGATGTCAAAGATAGCAATTGTGCCTGCGCCTTCGCGCGTTGTGCCGGGTAATGGGGCGTTTGTGTTGACGCCGGAGACGGTGCTTGTGGCTGTTGGACCCGCCGCCGAGGTGGCCGCGATGTTTGCGGAACAGATCGCGCCGGCGACTGGCTTTACGCTGCCGGTGGTGGCTGTACCGCAGGACGGCCGGCCCGTGATTGCTTTCGTGTTGGATGAGGCTGCCGCCGGTCTGGGCGCCGAAGGCTATGGCCTGACGGTGACGCCATCTCACGTGACGGCGCGCGCGGCGCAATCGGCCGGCCTGTTCTACGCGGCGCAATCGCTGCGCCAACTGTTGCCGCCGGAGGTCTTCCGCTCTACGCCGGTCGAAGGCATTGCCTGGACGATGCCGGCTGTGGAAATTGAAGACGTCCCGCGCTTTCGTTGGCGGGGCGCGATGTTGGATGTATGCCGCCACTTTATGCCCAAAGCCTTTGTGTTGCGTTACATTGACCTGCTGGCGCTGCACAAGCTCAACGTCTTCCACTGGCACCTCACCGACGATCAGGGCTGGCGCATCGAGATCAAGAAGTACCCACGGCTGACCGAGGTGGGCGCGTGGCGCAAAGAGACATTGGTGGGCCGGATGCAACGCGACGCCGAGATGACGTTCGACGGCGTACCGCACGGTGGCTTCTACACCCAGGACGAGATCCGCGAGGTGGTAGCCTACGCCCAGGCGCGCCACGTCACCGTCGTGCCGGAGATCGAAATGCCCGGTCACGCCCAGGCGGCGATTGCGGCTTACCCGGAACTTGGTAATCTCACCGAGCCGGTGGATGTGCGTACCTGCTGGGGCATCAGCGAGAACGTCTTCAACGTCGAAGAGAGCACAATCGCCTTCTTGCAAGACGTGTTGGATGAGGTGTTGGAACTGTTCCCCAGCGAATTCATCCACGTCGGTGGTGACGAAGCGCCCAAGAAGCAGTGGCGCGAGAGTCCGGCGGCCCAGGCGCGGATGCAGGCGCTTGGTCTGCATGACGAGGAGGAACTGCAAAGCTACTTCATCCGCCGGATGGATGCCTATCTCACGGCGAAAGGCCGGCGTCTGTTGGGCTGGGACGAAATTCTGGAAGGCGGCCTGGCCGAAAACGCCACGGTGATGTCGTGGCGCGGCGTCCGGGGTGGGGTGGCGGCGGTCAGCGCCGGGCATGATGTGGTCATGGCGCCCAATTCGCACACCTACTTCGACTACTACCAGTCGGCGGACCGCGATAGCGAGCCGCTGGCGATTGGCGGTTTCTTGCCGCTGGAAGGCGCTTATGCCTTCGATCCGGTGTGTGAAGGGATTGACGCCGAACACGCGCATCACGTCCTGGGCGGGCAGGGGCAGATCTGGACGGAGTACATCGCTACGCCGGAGCACGTCGAGTATATGGCCTTCCCGCGCCTGTGCGCCCTTGCCGAGGCCGTCTGGACGCCTGCCGAAGGCCGCGATTACGCCGACTTCCTCGCCCGCCTCGCCGTTCACCTGCGCCGTCTCGACGGCCTGAACGTCCACTATCACCCACTTGAGTGACTTTTAAGATTTTGAACCGCGAATCACGCAAATCTACGCGAATTTCATAAGATTAGCGAAGATTCGCGTGATTCGCGGTTTGTTGTGAAGGGGATTGTTAATGAGCGATACTGCCGGGCGTTCATCGGGCTGGCGGGTGCAATCCATGCCGCGTTACCTGGGGTGGTTTCTCGCGCACCACGGTCTGAACGCGGTCTTTTTTATGCTGACGTTCGGCTCATCGGTGTTCGTGCTGTTCCTCTCCGATCTGGGCCTGGACAAAGCGCGCATCGGCTTTCTGCTCTCGCTCTTCCCATTCTGCGGTCTCGTCGCGCCGTTCATTTCTGGGACGGTGACGCGCTTTGGGTTGAAGCGTACCTATGTGACCTTCTACGGCGTGCGCAAGTTCGTCATGCTGCTGATGCTCGCCGCGCCGTGGGTGCTGGGGCGTTTTGGAACGACGGCCTTGTTCGCCTATACGGTTGCCGTCCTTTTCATCTTCGCCATGCTGCGGGCGATTGCGGAGACGGCGTACTACCCGTGGTCCCGCGAGTTCATCCCCGACGCGGTGCGCGGGCGGGTGGGGGGCATGAACAACGTGGTCATCAGCCTGGCGTCGGCGCTGGTGATGCTGTTGGCGAGCGCCATCTTGAGCCAGGGGACGGGTTACGGGCGCTACCAGCTCTTGATCGGCGTGGCGTGCGCGGCCGGCATCGTTTCGGTGCTGTGCAGCACGGCGATTCCCGCCGAACATCCCACCCCTCCACCTTCCACGCGCGAGGCGTGGCGGGCGATGCGGGCGGCGTTGCGCGACCGGCGCTTCGTCGGCTTTCTGCTCGGTGTGATGACATCCTTGCTGGCGATGGCGGCGTATTCGTTCCTACCGCTGTTCGCCCGCGAGCAGTTGCTCATCCCCGAAGGTCAGGTGGTGCTGTTCGACATGGCGGGCACGGTAGGCGCGCTGGTGATGAGCATGTACTGGGGCTGGGCCGCCGACCGTTATGGAGGCAAACCGCTGACGCTGACCACGCTGGCGGCACTTGGCGCACTGCCGCTGATCTGGCTCGTGTTGCCGCCGGGACGCGCAATCACGCTGGCGTTGGGTCTGGCGCTGGCGTTTGCGTCCGGCGCAATCAGCGTGGGATTGGGCATCGGCAGCTTCCGCTGGTTCCTCAACGACGTGGTGCCGATGGAAGCGCGCACGGCGTACACCTCGCTCTGGTACGCGGGATCGGGGCTGGCCGGCGGGATCGCGCCGTTTCTCGCCGGGTGGCTGCTGCGCGCTTTGGCCGGGCTGGATGTGGCCGTGGGCGGTTTGCGGATTCACGCCTTCACCGTCCTTTTCGCGTGGGCGCTGGCGATGACTATTGTTTCCACGCTGCTCTACGCCCGCGTCCCCGCCGAAGTTGATCACCGCACGGGGGACTACCTGCGCGCGATCTTCACGCAGGACATCCCACGCATGGTCAGGCGGGTGCTGCGGAAATCGTCAACGGATTGAACGGATTCTCTTCCCCCGTCTACCTATCTTGATAAACCTCTGCCTGCTTGTATAATGAGTGTAGGAGATGTTACGTTGAAAGGGGTAGCACCGATGAATGAAGAAGATACGATCACCAAGGTACTACGCGAAGTTGGGCCGCGCTACATCGCGGATTCACAGCAGCGGCTCGTAGGCTTCCTGTTGACACCGGAAGAGTACGAGGATTATCTGGAAATGTGTTTGCGCGGTGATGTTATTGAGAAAATTGATCGTAAAGCGGCATCACACTACGTTGTGGATTCATATCAACGTCCTTTGGGTTTTCTTTTGACGGCAGAGGAGTATGAAGACTATCTGGAAATGCGTTTGCACAATGATGCCACTAACCAAATGCTCCATGAAGCAAGATCGCCTTACATTGTAGATGCTAGTCAACAGCCTTGGGGCTTCCTCTTAACGCCAGAGGAGTACGAGAATTATTTAGAGCTTTTACATGCTAAAGTTGAGCAAGACGTTGCTGCTGATGAAATCACTGCCCAACTCAACCAAGTATATGCATCGGAGTCCTCATTATGACCAGCACTCTCCCCCTGATTGCAATCACCCTCGGTGACGTCGCCGGCATCGGCCCGGAAGTTGTCGTGAAGGCGCTGGCGCTGCCGGAAGTGTGGGCGGCGTGTCGCCCGCTCGTTATCGGTGACGCGCGCGCGTTGACGGAGGCGCGGCTTGGCGTTCCTGTTCCACCGCTTCGCATAGCGAAAACGGTCGCGGAGGCGACGTTCGACTTCGGGACGCTGACGTTGCTTGATTTGGGCAACCTCGATGTAACCGCCGCGCCGCTCGGTCAGATTTCCACCGAGGCCGGACGCGCGGCAGTGGAGTACGTCCTCAAGGCGACCGAGTTGGCGATGGCGGGCGCGGTGGATGCCGTGGCGACTGCGCCGCTCAACAAGGAAGCGATGCACCTGGCGGGCTTCGACTACATCGGCCACACGGAAATTCTTGCCGACGTGACCCACACCCCGCGTTGTACGACGATGCTGGCGACACCCGGCCTGCGCGTCACCCATGTCACGCGCCATATCCCGTTCCGCAGCATCGCCGATCATCTGACGATTGCCGGCGTGCTCGACACGATCGTCCTCACGCACGAGGGAATGAAAGTGCTCGGCTTCCCGCAGCCGCGCCTCGCCGTCGCCGGGCTGAACCCGCACAACGGCGACAACGGCCTGATGGGGCGCGAAGAACTGGACATCATCGCTCCGGCAGTGGCGGCGGCGCAAGCGCAGGGCATCGACGCGCGCGGCCCGATTCCGGCGGACTCCGTCTTCTTCCAGGCGATACGCGGTGACTACGACGTGGTGGTGTGCCAGTACCACGATCAAGGCCACATCGCGGTGAAGACACACGGTTTCGAGAAGTCGATCACGATCACGCTCGGTTTGCCGATCATCCGCACCTCTGCCGACCACGGCACGGCTTTCGACATTGCGGGGCGTGGCATTGCTCACGCCGACAGTATGCTCGCGGCGATTCTTGAGGCGGCGGCGATGGCGGCGCGGGTGAAGGCGGCGTCAATGAATTGAACGGGTCAAATGGATTTTTGCTTTTTGATGGAGGTGCGAAATGGCGCGCGCGCGTTGGCAAGAACGGATTGTTATCGAACCGAATATTCATCATGGCGAACCATGCGTCAAAGGCACGCGAGTACCAGTTGCGATGATTCTTGGCAGTTTGGCCGATGATATGACGCCGGCCGAGATTCAGGCGGCTTATCCGCAATTGACTCGAGAAGATATTCGCGCAGTGCTGGCGTATGCGGCAGAGACGGTGCATCAGGAAGTTTCGTTTAGGACACCTGTCCTGATACCCCATATATCCTAATCTGGCTGAGTGAACAATTCGGGATGATACTCGCGGGCCAACGCGACATATTCTAGCACGACTCGCACAC